>JBGPOI010000392.1:0-4963 GCA_041487975.1 Binatia bacterium
AAAGTCCAGCCACTGAACGCCGAGGCGTTTCGTCCGTACGGGCAGGTATTGCAGCCCAAACAGCTCATCTACCCGGAGACCGAGGAGGGACGGGTAGCCATGGAGATGTTGCGCTTCAAATACCGCCCCAACGCTAAGCGCATGGATCAGTTAGCGATTCATTTCTCCTATAATCAAACCTTCATCCCCCTGCAGGGCTCGCTAGTGCTGGTTGTGGCGCCGCCACCGCGCAACCCCGAGGCTGGTGCGGCTGGCTACGAGTTGGATTATGAGAAGGTCGCGGCATTTGTCGTCGAACCGGGCCAAGCCGCCTTCATCTCCAAGGGCACCTGGCACAACGCTATCACGCTGGGTCCGGAGTGCACGCTCATCAACGTGACCCGGAAGAATCCTGGGGAGGGAGTCAGCCAAGTCGAAGCGGTGGCGGATGGACGCATCGAGCGCGTGCCGGCTAGTCGGCCCTACGTGGAGTTTGTCGACGTCAAGAAGCGGGACAACCGAGTGATTGAGTTGGAGCTGTAAGGAGGGAAGTCATGGCACCCTACAAAATTATCGATGCCGATGCGCACATGTGTGAGCTGCCCAATTTGTGGCTGGAGAGGATTGATAGACAGTTTCGTGATCGGGCACCACGGGTAGTGAAGGATCTCAAGGGCAGAAAAGGGTCCTTTTTTGTCTGCGAGAACCTGCCGCCGATGCGTGTTTCCGGCGCGTTTGCCGCGGGTCAGACTTTTGACAAGAAGTTCCTGGAAGCGGGGATCGAGGATGCGCTGCCCGGGGGCTGGGATCCCGCAGAGCGGCTCAAGGATATGGAGCGGGACGGAGTTGAAGCGGCAGTGCTCTATACCACCTTTGGTTTTGTCCTTTTCCAAATAGAGGACGCTGCTCTGCAGGAAGCCTGCTTTCGCGTCTACAACGATTGGCTAGCCGAGGTTTGTAGTTATGCGCCGAAGCAACTGGCCGGCTTGGCGCTCATCCCGCTCTTTGACGCAGCGCGGGGGAAGCAGGAGTTGGAGCGATGTAGGACGATGGGATTGAGGGGCGCGCTGATTTGGGCCTCGCCGCCCGAAGGCCAACCCTATAGCTCTGCTGTTTACGATCCCTTCTGGGCGACAGCGCAGGACCTAGAGATGCCCCTGTCGCTGCACCTGGCCACCGGGCGCAGGAAAGAGAGTAAAATCGACGAAAGCAACATGGCGGAATTTTGGGTGAACCTGGTTGCCCGGCCACACGAGATTCAGCACTCGCTCCTCATGCTGATCTTTTCCGGCGTGGTGGAGCGCTTTCCGCGCCTGAAGTTTGTCTCCGCGGAGAACGATATCGCCTGGGTGCCGCATCTGTTGGAACGGGCCGATAAATACCACCGTAGGCTGAAACAGGGCTATAACGTGGCGCTCTCGCTCAAGCCCAGCGAGTATTTCCGCCGGCAGATGTACGCCACCTTCATCGACGATCCGATGGGCCTCAAGACTTATCACCTCACCGGCAGTGCGGACAACTTCATGTGGTCCACGGACTACCCGCACCAGGCCTCGACCTTTCCGCACACGCAAGAGGTGCTGGCGCGCGATTTTCAGGGCATCCCGGAAGACGATAAGCGCAAGATCGTGCGCGACAACGCGGCGCGGCTGTACGGGTTTACGGGATAAGGAAGGCGAAACGGGAAAACGGGGAAAAGGATCGGAAAAGGGCACCTCTCCCGCAAGGCGGGAGAGGGAGAGAACTCTACGGCCGGTCCTTCCACTTCAGACCCTTGTCGGTAAGGGCAATTACTATTCCGGCGACGCCGAGAAGAGCGAGTACGCTGAAAATCACCAGTAGCGCTGTATTTGGGCTCATGGCTTGATCTCCATTCCATCCAAGAGATACCCGAACAAAATTAACAGGATACCAGACAGCAGCCCAACCCCCACTACTCTCAGATCGACAGCTTCGGGCTTCGCAAATGGGGCAATTGCCAGGGCAGTCACCGCAATCTTAGAGAGGTCCCAAGCATACTTGGCCAAGTTGTCCTTCTGTTTGTCAGTACGGATGATCCGCATAGGCTGCCTCTTGGAACCCTAGGAAACCCCCGAGGGTTTGTCAATGCGAACGGTTTTAGGATATGAGTCTTTTGAGAGGCGAGAAAAGCTATGCGCTGCCAAAGCTGCGGCTCTGACAATCCCGAAGGGGTGAAATTCTGTATCGAGTGTGCAGCGCCCTTCAAGAGCCGCTGTCCGAACTGCGGATTTGAGAATTTGCCTCGTGCCAAGTTCTGTGGCGAATGTGCGACGCCTCTAACAGAAGGCAAAAAGGAGAAAAGGGGAAACGGCGAAAAGGAAAATAGCTTATCTGGACTCCGGACTTTGGACCCCGGACTCTGGACTCCTCCTCATCTAGCCGAACGTATTCTAGCCGAGCAGGCGGCGATGGAGGCACGCGGCACTACCGACGGTGAGCGCAAAACTATAACTGCTCTCTTTGCCGACATCAAAGGCTCGATGGATCTCATCGAACCCCTCGACCCCGAAGAAGCTCGCTCTATCATCGATCCTGCTTTGCAGTTCATGATGGATGCCGTTCATCGTTATGACGGCTACGTCGTGCAGTCCACCGGAGACGGCATCTTCGCCCTGTTTGGCGCGCCCATCGCCTGCGAAGATCATCCGCAAAGAGCTCTCTATGCGGCTCTACGCATGCAAGAAGATGGCAGGCAGTTTGCAGAAAAACTACGGCTGGAGAAAGGGATCAATTTCCAGATCCGGGTCGGTCTCAACACCGGCGAGATGGTGCTGCGTTCGATTCGCAAGGATGATCTGCACACCGACTACACGCCGATTGGGCACTCGACCGGCCTAGCCTCACGCATGGAAAGCCTAGCCACACCCGGCTCGATTGTAGTCAGCGAGCACACTCACAAACTGACAGAAGGGTACTTCGAGTTCAAACCGCTGGGAGCGGCGCGGGTGAAGGGCGTCAGTGAGCCGGTCCACATCTATGAGGTGGTCGGGGTCGGACCGTTGCGCACCCGGCTGCAGGTCTCGGCAAGACGCGGGCTGGTGCAGTTTGTCGGCCGGCAGGGTGAGATGGAACAATTGCGGCGAGCCCTGACCTTGGCTAAAGAGGGACGTGGACAGATTGTGGCGGCGATGGGCGAGCCGGGAGTGGGGAAATCCCGTCTGTTCCACGAGTTCAAGCTGCTCTCACAAACAGGCTGCTTGGTCTTGGAAACCTTCTCGGTCTCGCATGGCAAAGCCTATCCCTATCTGCCGCTCATCGATCTGTTGAAGAACTACTTTCAGATCACATTACAGGATGACGAACGGAAGAGGCGAGAGAAGGTCACCGGCAAGGTACTCACACTGGACCGCAGCCTGGAAGACACCCTGCCCTACCTTTTCACTCTGCTAGGCATCTCCGAGCCGACCTCTTCCCTGACACAGATGGACCCGCAGATCCGCAAGCGGCGCACCTTTGACGCGCTCAAACGGCTACTCGTGCGCGAGAGTCTGAACCAGCCGCTCGTGCTCATCTTTGAAGATCTGCACTGGCTGGATGCGGAGACCCAGGCGTTTCTCAGCCTGCTCGGCGAGAGCGTGGCCACGGCCAGAATTCTGCTGATAGTGAATTACCGACCCGAATATCGGCATGAATGGGGGAACAAGACTTTCTACACGCAACTGCGACTCGATGCGCTAGGTCAGGACGATGCTCAAGCGTTGCTGACGGCGCTGCTGGGAGACGGCGTGGACCTGAAGCCTCTCAAGCAATTTATCCTGCAGAAGACCGAGGGAAACCCGTTCTTCATGGAAGAGATCGTGCAGGCGTTACGGGAGCAGGGGATGTTACCCGACCCTCGTAGGGTGGGCACTGCCCACCAGGATGCAGGGGCGACCGGCCGTGCGCCCCTACCGACCGATCTCCACATTCCGACCACCGTGCAAGCGGTACTGACCTCGCGTATCGACCGGCTCCCTGCACAAGAAAAGGACCTCCTGCAGACCTTATCAGTGATTGGCAAAGAGTTTCCCTTGAGCCTGCTCAAGCAAGTTGTAAATAAACCCGAAGACGAACTGCACCGGCTCTTGTCCCACCTGCAGGCTGCGGAGTTCATCTACGAGCAACCGGCCTTTCCGGAGGTGGAGTACACCTTCAAGCATGCGCTAACGCAGGAAGTGGCGTACAACTCTCTGCTTATAGAGCGGCGCAAGGCATTGCATGAGCGCACGGCGCAAGCACTAGAGGCGCTGTTTCACTCCCGGTTAGATGATCACTACGGTGAACTAGCGCATCATTACAGCCGCAGCGGGAACACCCTGAAGGCAGTGGAATACCTCTCTCTTGCCGGTCAACAGGCAGTCCAGCGCTCAGCCTATACAGAAGCGATCAGCCACCTCGCTAATGCTTCAGAGTTGCTCAAGACTCTGCTGGACACCCCCGAGCGCACTCAGCGAGAAATCACACTGCAAACCACTCTTGCTCTGGCTTTGATGGCCACTCAAGGCCAAGCGGCGCCCGAGGTGGAGAGAGCCTACACCCGGGCGCGCGAGCTGTGTCAGCAGCTAGGGCAAACACCGCAGCTCTTCCCTACGCTGTCTGGGCTGTGGGGGTTTTATTTAGTACGGGGGGAGTTACCGACGACGCGTGAGTTGGGGGAGCGGCTCCTGAGTCTAGCCGAGTGCGAACAAGACCCCGCGCTCCTCCTGCGCGCCCACGGGGTGCTGGGGTTTACCTTGTACCACCTGGGAGAGTTTGCTCCAGCCCGAGAACACTCCGAGCAGGCCATCGCCCTCTACGATTCCCAGAAGCACTACTTCTCAGCCTTTAATCCCGGAGTGGTCGCCCTATCCTGTGCGGCCCTTGCTCTGTGGCATCTGGGATATCCGGACCAGGCCCTCAAGAGGAGCCAGGAGGCGCTCACCTTGGCCCAGGAACTGTCTCACCCTTTCAGCCTGGTTTATGCCTTAGGCTATGCGGCTCGGTT
>JBGPOI010000393.1:0-4939 GCA_041487975.1 Binatia bacterium
CGCGATAGGCGCAACATATCGGTCCCCTACGCAGGTTACTCGCTGACTAAACGGCGGAGGAAGTCACCGGGAGTCATGATCAGGAAAGGCAGACCGGCCTTGCCCACGGTTGGAGACAGAAAGTGCCCGCGGTCCAGTGTCAACAATAAATACCTCCACTTTTCCCTTGATAGCAGCCGCAAGAACATGAGCATCCTTAGGGTTGATAATTTGGCAGTAAGTGGAAATCTCCTCAGCGGTGGGAGCGCGGATCAATTCGAGGTCCAGACTGGCAAGCTCCTGGTAGGTATCCGTTCACCGAGTGAACAGCAGTAGTATTGATAACTAACCAAGTGTTTGGGGCAACAAAGAGGGAGCAATAGCGCCGGCATAGAACGCCTGACAGCAGGCTGTCAGGTAAGCGAGGAGACCCCGTTCCTGCTGGCGACAGCTCGCCACAACTGTGAGGAGATTCTCTACGAAATGACTCCCCGCCGGACTATCGGTCCCGTACCACAGCTTGCGCCATTGCACGGCATGGCGCAGGGCGCGCTCGGCCGCATTGTTGGTGGGCTCCAGCCCGGCCACGCGCACGAACGTCCACAACGCCGGCTCCACTTGCAACAGCCCCCGGCACGTGGCAGCCGTCTTGGGGCACCCCCAGCGCATGCCCGCTGCCAACTCTGCCCGGACCAGCCCGCGCAGAAAGCCTACAGAGCGCTGAAACGTCGACCGGGCCCAGGTCCCGTCCCGCACCCAGTATCACCAGCCAAAGAGCACGTCGGCCTCTTCCAGCAGTTGCCGCCCCACCGCTTCCCCCGCTCCGCCCCGATCGATCATCGCTTGGAAATCCCGGCGCAGAGGCGCCCAGCACCCTTGGCGCCACCGCAAGGGCTGCCCGTTGTACGCCTTAGCCCGATCACTGGTCAGGACGCCGCCGTACTCTGCCCCCAGCAGCTCCCCCAGCACCTTGGCTCCCCGCGAGGGGCGAATGCAAAACACGCTCACCCATTGCGTCACCACCACCCACAGCCACGCGCGCTGCTGCTGCTGGCGCCAGGAGGTCTCATCCACGTTGGCGTCCTGGCGCTGGACATAGGCTCGGGCTTCCTGCACGGCGGGCTCCAGGGCTGCGGCCAACGTTTGCTCCACCGCGCAGACCTCGCCCAGTGCCAGCGATACGCCCAGCACCTCCGCACAGAAGCTCGCCACCCTCCGCTTGCTCATCCGGTACGCCCCGGTGCACAATCCCACCAGACTCGCCAAGCGCGGCCCATAGCCGTGCGCGGGCACGCCCGGGGGCAGTGTCGCGCAGGTGGTGATCCCACAGCGGGCACAAGCCAACCGATGCAACTGATACTCCGTGACGTGGGGGACGGGCGGTGGGACTTCAATCACTTGATGCCGCAGCGGCTGGGCCTCCGCGCCCTGCAACGCCCCGCCACAGCGCCGACAGTGCGGGGGCTTGCGCACGATCACTTCATCGACATGCTCCCACGGCAGCAATGCCCGCTGATGGACGACATGACCCGGCTGCCCGCCCCGCTTGCGGCCCGACGGCTCCCGGGGCGGCGTACGCTTGAGGTGCGGCCCGTCTGTGGAGGGGGGCCACGAGGAGTTCTGGGAGTTCTGCCCCAGCCGCGCTTTCAGCTCGGTGACTTCGGCCTCCAGAGCCGCAATGCGCCGGGCGTGGCCGTCGAGCACTAGCCACAAGGCGGCTTGCACATGAGGGGGAATCTGCGCCCACAACTCTGGCGGCAAGGGCGGCTCTCTGTGCATGGTGCTTGTTCTCTTATCTCAATTGCGGCATTCCCTCAAGTTTGAGAGGTGAACGGATACGTGAGAAGAGAGAGATCATGCAACTCCCGAAAAATAAATTGCAAGAGGAGTATGATAATTTTTGTGCTTGGCTACGTAGAATTCCATTTTAACGTGAATGATTTAATTAAAAAGCATCTGAGTGATGGATTATTAGGTTACTATGGTCAGTGATGTGAACAACGGCCGCGGGTCCCTATGGTCACGGATAGCAAAGGGCACCGTAGCACAAGGATTTTCCCAAGTCGCGAGAATCGTTATGCGCTTTATCGAGGTACCTCTGCTTCTTCATTTTTGGGGTGCTCAGATGTATGGAGAGTGGCTAATCCTCACAGCTATCCCCGTATACCTCGCAATGACAGATATTGGTTTTACTAATGTGGCCAGGCGTGACATGGCAATGCTGATTGCCAGGGGTGATCTACAAGCAGCGCTTGAAGTATTTCAAAGCATAAGGCTTTTAATCATAATGCTCTCGGTGGGAGTCTTTCTGATTTTCCTAGGACTATTACTTAAACGAGCCGTTCCCTGGATGTTTGATAGTATCGGACACGCTTCGTGGGGCGCGGTGAAACGTCTCACCAAGCCGGCGCTGGCGGGAGTGAGGGGCCAAGGGCCGACGTACGAGGTCTGAGGTCTTAAGAGCGTGTCCGCAAACTCCGTGTACCAAGTCATTGCGAGCGCAGCAAAGCAATCTTTGTCTGAAAAAGAGATTGCTTCGTCGCCTCCGGCTCCTCGCAATGACACGTGCTTTCCGGTTTTTAGACACGCTTTAAGAGCAAGAGGGAAGGCAGCAGTGAAGTTGTAAGGTTGATCGCATCTAGGGCGTTGATTGCGTTCGTTGCGTCGATTGCGTCTCTAGAGTCTCCTGCGTCTATGGCGTCGGTCGCGTTGGTTGCGTCTTGATGCCATCCCGCAGGACCGGAAGCACGTTGTCTGGCTCAGGGGTCTTGAGTTCGATCTTCTCCAGTGTGTCCTCCGGCTTCTGTTTCAGCGGAGTCAAGGTTGAGGCCGAGCTGGCTGAGCAGATATGCGGAGACGCCCGCGCTTCCAAATCGGATCACGCACCATTTCAGTGTCAAGAGAACGCGCCGGTGGAGCCGCGCCGCGTCAGTGGCGTTGGACTCCAAGCGGTTGTTCGGTGAGTGTCTTATGCTGCGGCACCAGCAGCAGCGCTGGGTGATCGCTTCTTCTCTAAGAGCTTCAAGCAAAACGAACGAATGGTCTCCAGTTCATGGTAAAACTCACGTTGCGCTTCCTCTGCGGACAACCATTCAAAGAGGTCTGGTAACTGAACCCCGTGACTCATGATCGCATTGGCTTCCTTCTGTCGGAAATGTTTCTGCACATAGAGACAGTTTTCTGCATGGTAGAAACGCTCTACGGCCTCTGTAGGGCTTAAAACCCCACTAGCCAAGGACTGGACAAGACCGAGATTCAACAACGCAAACAGTTCTCGCTGCTGAGCAATGTTGCCACTAGTAGTCGAAAGGACGATACGAAAGGATTGATGCTGTTTCATGGGGTTACCGTCTTGAAGAAGAATTTGACCCCGGCGACGTTACCGGAGTGATGTTCAAAATAATGGACCTCCCCACTATTCCCTTGTTTGATGACTTTCTGCCACCGACCAGGACGCAACCGCCGCAATTCGCGTAAGACGGCGCGATTTCGCACCGGGTACTTGAGCGCACCGCCTCGCACTGGTCTCCAGCCTTGTGGCACAGAGCCGGACGCGGAGATGTCGGGATAGAGATTGAGCGGCATTCATAGTCCTTTGCTCGGTGGTTCAAGGTTTCGTGGATTATGATAGCGAAACCTGGAGGGTCGCAATACCACTGCGGCCAGACACGCCTAACTATTATTCTATAGCGGTGTGCCTGGGGAAGGACCCTGATGCTAGGTGACACGGTATACGAGAATTCCCTTTTGACTGCGATGTGAAGAGGGCTCTATAAGGAATTAGGAATGTCAGAAGTCATCCTAGGTGAACGATCTGGCCAGCGTCACTACTACGACGAAGCCTGTGACCCGGAGTTCGAAATCATCCGGCCGCATGGCTGTGGCCGGCTCTATCAGTTTTACATTTTCACTGACAAGGAGCACACCGTTATAAGCGATTCCACTCTTCAACCGCGATTTCACGGCCTATGATTCCTTCTACCTCTCGAAGCATCATCCGAAGCTGGGCAATAGAGTACTCCGCATTGGAGGGGATCGCGAGGCGGTGATGTTCATGAGCCATAAACTGATGCTGGGTTCCAGAAAAAGGGCCATCAAAGCCCAGTTGGCGGAGGCGTCGGATGAATTCTCGGCGTTTACACGGTGTCCACCGGCTCACGGGTAGGCTCCTGATTCAGATCAATGCCTCCGATTACGGGTAAGGGATGGCGGAGCTTGAGACCCAACAGAATCCAGTCTTCTAAGGTGGACCGTAACTCCGCGTCACACTCGCGCAAGGTAGTACCAAACGCGACCACTCCTTGGCAGGGCGGAATGCGACCGGCGAAGGTGCCGTCCTCCAGCTTATCGTAGACCGCTTGGGCCATTCCCTGGTCCACATACTCGCTCAGGATATACCGTCTGGCCATAATGCACCTCTTCTGAGACATAAGGAGTAACATGTCCCCTATGTTGGGTCGAGACGGCCCCAGTTGCGGAATTATAGCGCTGATTGCGTCTGTTTGCCGGCTCGCGCTCGATGTTCCCATTCCGTGCGGAAGGGACCAAGGGAAGGACCTTTCTAGGCATGAACACAACTGATGATCTTTCTCTCGCTGGGCGGGCAAGCCAGCGCCATTACTATGACGAGGCCTGTGACCCGGAGTTCGAAATCACCCGGCCGCATGATTGTGGTCGGCTCTATCAGTTTTTGCTCGCTCACAAATTTCGCACCGGGTTGGCGGTGCTGGGACTAGAACTGGCTGGGAAGACCGTGTTGGAGGTCTGCTGTGGCTCAGGCATGCTGGCCGAGGAACCCGCGCAGGCCGCGCTGACCCGAGTAGCCGTTCGGGTGGGAATCGCCGAGGACGTAGAAGAGGCGGGCAATTATGTTTACCGCCTGGTGCCCGATCGGGTGGCAGAGTGCCTGCGGCGGGCGGGCTTTGAGCGTGTGGCCTGGCAGCGCACGTTGATGTACTAC
>JBGPOI010000394.1:0-4934 GCA_041487975.1 Binatia bacterium
GCTCAAGGCCCTGGGGGTGGGGGAGGAGTTGGCGCATACCTCGATCCGCTTTGGCTTGGGGCGGTTCAACACGGCCGAGGAGGTGGACTATGTGATCGGGCGGGTGGTGGAGGTGACCCAGCGCTTACGGGAGCTCTCGCCCCTCTATGAGATGGCCAAGGAGGGCATCGATCTCAAATCCGTCCAGTGGAAACATGCGTAAAAGCGTGGGACGCGCGAGAGAGACTGAGATAGAGACAGAGACGAAAGATATTTGAGGAAACGACAATGGCCCAACAAACAGTTGAAATCAGTGAGAACGCCGCCAAGAAGATCTACGACCTGCTCATCCAACAGCAGAAAGAGGGACAAGGGTTGCGCGTGAAGGTGGTTGGCGGGGGTTGCTCTGGACTAACCTACAAAATGGATATTGATGCTCCGCGTGACGGGGATCGCATCTTCGAGCGCGACGACGTCAAGGTGTTGGTGGATCGCAAGAGCTTCCTCTACCTACGCGGCACGGAACTCGACTATTCCGAGGCCTTGATGGACTCTGGCTTCAAATTGCGCAATCCCAACGTCAAGCGATCGTGCGGCTGTGGCAGTTCCTTCTCAGTGTAGAGAGCGCCCCATCAATTGCTGCATGAACCATTCTGACCCAGTGCGTTGCTGGCGCTGTGCCCAGGCGCACGAGGCCGCTCTGTTTTGCCCGGCCTGCCAGGCCCTGCAGCTCCTGCCCTCACAGGTAGATTATTTCAGTGTACTAGGCATCCCACATAATCCCGTTGTCGATGAGGCGGATCTCACGCAACGTTACTACGCTCTGAGCCGCCGGCTTCACCCGGACCTCTACCAGACCGGCACGGCTGAAGAGAAAGAAGCGAGCCTCAAGAATACCGCCTTGCTCAACCGCGCCTATCGCACGCTGCGCGATGTGCTGCAACGCGGTCAGTATTGGCTGGAACTTCACGGTGAACGGCTGGGCAAAGACAACAATCGGGTTCCGCCTGAACTTGCGTCTCTGGTGTTCGAGGTGCAAGAGAAGCTGGCCGAGATGCGCGAGGCTCGAGCTGAAGACAAAGAAACAGCAGGGCAAACTGAACTGGCAAAAATTCGCTCCGACCTGAGCGAGCAGATGGCGGGCTTGCGCACCGCCCTGGTAGAGAATCTCGCTCAGTGGAACGGTGACCGCCAAGCGCCCAATCTTTTACGTGACCTCAAGAACCTCTTGTCGGAAATTGCTTATCTTCGTACTCTCCTGCGCGATGTAGAAAAGGAAAGCGATACACAGTGGAACGCATAGTCGGCATCGACCTGGGTACGACCAATAGCCTGATTGCTTTCATCGACGGAGATACTCCCCGAGTGATCCCGGACCCGCAAACCAGGGATGCTCTTTTGCCCTCAGTTGTCTCTTTTCTCAAAGACGGTCGCACGATTGTCGGACGGCACGCCCAGGAACTCGCTACCGAGCAACCGCTCACGACCATCCAGTCGGTCAAGCGCTTCATGGGCCTGGGGATGGAGCATGTCACGGCTGATGACCACCGCCGTTACCGCTTCGCTGACAGGCAGGGGATGGTGCGGTTTGCTCTGCACGGCAAGCAGTACACTCCGCCCGAAGTCTCGGCTCTGATTCTGCGCAGCCTGCGTGAGCGCGCTGAAGCGTATCTCCAGGAACCCATCCAGAAGGTGGTGATCACGGTTCCTGCCTACTTCAACGATTCGCAGCGTCAGGCCACTAAGGACGCCGGCAAGCTCGCCGGGCTAGAAGTGGTCCGCCTGCTAAACGAACCGACCGCGGCCTCATTAGCGTACGGTCTCGACAAAAAAGAAGAAGGTCTCATCGCCGTGTATGATTTCGGCGGTGGTACCTTTGATATTTCGCTCCTGCGTTTGCACGCCGGCATTTTCGAGGTGCTCTCCACCAATGGTGACACTCGTCTGGGTGGGGATGATATCGACCAGCGCTTGGCTGAGCGCTTCCTGCTTGCTGACCTGCCCGAAGCGTTGCAACAAGATCCGCGCGTTCTGCGTAGCGCCCATCAAGTTGCCGAAGCCGCCAAGCGGGCGCTTTCTACCGCTGAAGAAACTCGTTTAGTCTTGGCCGTCCCGGACAAGGACGTGTATATCACTCGCATTCTCACTCGCCGCGAAATGGAAGAGGCGACGGGAGACATTGTCGCGCGGACCCTGGAGCCGTGTCACCAGGCTTTGCAAGACGCAGGTTTGCATCCACAAGACCTCGAAGCCGTAGTTTTGGTCGGCGGCTCGACCCGCATGCCTTTGGTGCGCCGACGGGTGGGCGAATTCTTTGGTCGCACACCGTTGGCCGACCTCAACCCTGACGAAGTCGTCGCCTTGGGGGCGGCCGTGCAGGCAGATACCCTGTCCGGGCGGCGTCGCGATATGCTACTTCTCGATGTCGTGCCACTTTCCCTGGGGATTGAGACTATGGGGGGAGTGATGAGCCGACTGATCGAGCGCAACACCACGATTCCGGCGAGCGTCAAAGAGATGTTTACCACCGCCGTAGACGATCAGACCGCCGTGGACGTCCACGTCCTGCAAGGGGAACGTGAACTGGCTGGGGACTGCCGCAGTCTCGCTCGCTTCAAGATACCCATCGAGCCTCAGCCTGCCGGCGTGCCGCGAGTCGAGGTCACCTTCCTGATCGACGCCAACGGCATTCTCAACGTGACCGCCACCGACCTGCGTACCGGCCACGAGCGTTCGGTCGAAGTTAAACCTTCGTATGGTTTGACCGATGAAGAAATAGAGAAATTGTTGGAAGAGTCGATTGACTTTGCCGAGGAGGACGTTACCCAGCGGCTCTTAATCGAGGCACGTACCGAGGCTGATACCGTCTTGCACGCCACCGAGAAGGCGTTGCAGCAGCACGCCGCCCTTTTGGCAGCGGGCGAACAAATGTGTATCCTAGCGGCTATGCGGGCCTTGCAAGAGGCCAAGACAGGGGAGGATTATAATCGTATTCGTGACCTGACCGAGGCCCTGAGCGAAGCGACTACTCCCTTTGCCCAGCGCATCATGGACACGTCGATCCAGGAAGTGTTAGGACAAAAGCGGCTTTCTGAGATATAAATCTGCTATAATGTCGCCTGTATGAGATGGATGCGCGCATGAAATTACGCTGGGAGGACGTCGAAGATATTGCCGAAGGGCTCTTGCAGGTATATCCCGATACTGATCCCGTCAGCGTGCGGTTCACCGACTTGTACAGGTGGATCACCGCGCTGGAAGGGTTTGCCGATGATCCGCAGGCGTCGAGTGAAGGCAAGCTCGAAGCGATTCAAATGGCGTGGTTGGAGTTATATAAGGAGCAAAACGAGTAACCGTGCAGGTCGATAGAGCAGCAGCGCATGCTGTGTCGGTGTGGTGTGGATGTTGTGGTTGAGGTTGCGTCCTCAACCGGAAAGGGGCGAGGCTTCTCTATGAAGGAAAAACTCATCGCTGACGCGGGCGTTTCTCTTTTTCAACCGGATTCTTTGTTGCCCTCCCAGTTCTTTGCCGCCCTCAAGCAAAAGGCGCACGCTTGTGGCGAGCGTCGTTTGATGGTGGCAATCCTCGAAGATGCGGTCGATTGCTTCCAGAAGTATGTGCGGGCCACAGACAACCGCAGCCGCCACCTCTGTGCTGAAGCAGAGAAGTGGTTCCTGTCTGATGATGATAGTTGGCCGTTTTCATTTGTGAACATCTGTGACACGCTTGATCTGCATCCGGGGTTCCTCCGCCGCGGCCTATTAGAGTGGAAAGCCCGGCACTTAGCCCGGCGTCAGTCCAAGTTGCACTACAGTGAAACCATGCCGGTTCTCGATCCGCGGGGTGAACAGAACGCCTCCCGGGCCGGCGTTCTGCAGGTGGCGAGCGGCGCCTAACCACCTCTTGGGCTTTGTGCTGCAGCGTTTTGTTCGCGTTCTCTGGCGCGTCGTCTTGTGGGGGAGCGACCTCGTTGCCCGCCTCTGCGGACGACGGGGGCAGTATAATACTCTGCAACTCGACCTGAGCGGTTCGTTGCCCGAAGAGAGCGGACCCTCGTTGGCGGCACTGTGGCGAGCGCCGGAGATGGATTTCCTCACCCTCACCTCTCTGTTGCGTTGGGCGCGCGAAGACGAACGCTTGCACGCGGTCCTCCTCAACGTGGCTGACCTCGATGCGGGCTGGGCACGACTCCAAGGCTTGCGCCGTTCATTGCTGGCGTTGCGCCAGGCGGGAAAGCAGGTCTGGGTCTGTCTCGCTGAGAGTGACACGCGCGGGTATTATCTCGCCAGCGCCGCCGACACCGTCGTGCTAGCGCCTGCGGGACACCTGGCAGTCACCGGCCTAGCAGCCGAGACCTTTTTTTTCAAAGAGGCGCTGGATAAGCTCGGCGTGCAAGCGCAAGTGTACCAAGCCGGTCAGTACAAAACCGCCGGTGAGCCCTTTACTCGTCAGTCAATGTCTGGGCCGCACCGCGAAATGCTGGATGGGCTACTGGACGATCTGTATGACCAGATCAAGAGTGGCATCGCGGAGACGCGACACAAGAGTAAAGCCGAAGTGCAGGAGTTGATCGATCAGGGGCTCTTCCTGGCGCGCGAAGCGCTGGCTGCCGGGCTTGTCGATCTCGTGGCCTATGAGGATGAAATCCCTGCGCTGCTCGAAAGCAAAATCGGCCCGGTCCAACTCATCGAGGCTGGGGCCTACCGGCACCGGCGCGCGCGCGAGTTGCGACGGCGTCTGTTGAGAGAAGAATCCCGCAAGATTGCTCTGGTGACGGTGGGCGGTCCGATCAAACGTGGCGAGACGGTGGATAGTCCGCAGGGCCCACGGGCGATTGGTTCTCGTAGTTTCGCGCGCGACCTGAAACGCGCGCGTGACGACCACAGTGTTGCCGCGGTAGTAATACGGGTTGCCAGCCCGGGTGGATCGGGTTTGGCCTCTGACCTGATGTGGCA
>JBGPOI010000395.1:0-4889 GCA_041487975.1 Binatia bacterium
ACGCCACTTCCCAGGGCGTCCCGCAGCTCTCCCGGGGTAAGTCTCAATACCGTCTGCGCATAGACGCTTGATTTACAAAACATACCCTCAGTGGATGGAGGACTTGGTGGTTGCGTGCCCACTCGTCCCAGGTATGTCACGCCTCGTATCAAGTTCGTGTTCCTCGCCCCACACATTCGTTCCACGCTTCCTTCAGACCCCACCTCACGGTGACGCCCTTGCGCTTCCCTTGTCCTTCGCCTCCACTTGGCTGGACAGAGGACTTTCACCTCCAAGCATTGAGACATGCCCGGCACACACGCCGCCCAGTCACCGTTTGCCGCCCAAACCGAGACCTTTCGAGTTCTCCCCAAACCGCAAGCGGACGGCAATACGGTGCAGGGGGTTTGATACTCATCCAGGCCTCCTCCGCCGCGCGGTGCGGCGGTATGGTGGCGGTACTCTAAAATTCACCCCCAAGGAGGAGACCTGGATGAATTTCTATACACAGCAGCATAAACACTATTGTGGGATCGATCTACATGCGCGCGCGATGTACGTCTGTATTCTCGATCAGAGCGGCACGAAACTCGTCCACAAAAATCTGCCGACAACTCCCGAGGCATTTTTACACCTTATTGCTCCCTATCGCGAGGATGTCGTTGTCGGTGTTGAATGTATGTTCACGTGGTATTGGCTGGCGGACCTCTGTAATAAGGAAGGGATTACCTTTGTGCTGGGGCACGCTCTCTATATGAAGGCGATTCATGGAGGCAAAGCCAAGAACGACAAAATCGATGCCCACAAGATCGCGGTCTTATTGCGCGGCGGGATGTTGCCCCAAGCCTACGTCTACCCGGCCGCAATGCGGGCGACCCGAGACTTGCTTCGTCGCCGCTGTCATCTGGTACACAAACGCGCCGAACTCTTAGCCCACATTCACAATACCAATAGTCAGTACAATCTCCCGGAGATCGGCAAGAAGTTGGCGTACAAGGCGAACCGTGAGGGAGTTGAGGAGCATTTCCCCGATCCCAGCGTGCGCAAGACGATCGAAGTTGATGTGTCCCTCATCGATCACTACGATAAGTTGCTCGGCGAGGTGGAACTCTATATTACGCGGACGGCCAAAACGCACGACGTACAGACGTTTGCTCGGTTGCAATCCGTCCCGGGCATTGGCCAGATTCTCGCCCTGGTCCTGCTGTATGAGATTCAGGACATCGCCCGCTTTCCACGGGTGCAGGATTTTGTCTCGTACTGTCGTTTAGTGAAGTGCGCCCAGGAGTCGAACGGCAAACGGCTCGGCACCTCGGGCAAGAAGATTGGCAACGTGCATTTACGCTGGGCCTTTGCCGAAGCCGCTGTGCTCTTCTTACGGCATAATCAACCGGGCAAGGAATACTTCACGAAATTGGAACACAAACACGGCAAAGCCAAAGCGCTGACCGTGCTCGCGCACAAGCTGGGCCGAGCCGTGTATTACATGCTCACGCGGAAACAAGCGTTTGATCTCACTCGCTTTGTCACCGCGTAACCGCTGAGGGGAGAGAGGGAGCCCGCCGTCTAACTGGCCGACAACGGGCAGAGCCCCTGCGATGTTCCTTCCTTATATGTACAGCACGGACTGTGCGGGAGCATCTGGACGAAAGACCCGGAGCCGTACCGTTTGATTGGACCGTCTCTCCTGCTCACTTTCTTGGTGATCCGTCACCAAGTGCCCGCTGGCTGCCCCTCCCCCGAGTCTGAGACTAACTAGGAGTGTCTTTGGACACAGCCCGCTATTTTGAGAAGACCGGTATGAGGGTACAGAAGAGTTTCTAGGGCGTGGCGCTTGCGGGCGCCACTGTTTCCCGTGGAACATTGCTCCACCGAAACATTGACCCTCAATAGGTGTTTGGTGCAGCCCACAGGCTGTGACCAGCAACCGAAATTAAGTCAGCCTCGATCGCTTGGCCAAGATGCTTCACCGTTTGTTTTGCGGACGGCCACCCCGCCCCCGTAGTGCATCCGTTTGCCCGCTTGACACCGGAGCCCTGATAGGTGTTCGGCGTGCCGATCGAGTCTTATGTTGATCCCTGTTCGTCGGGTGCGTAGACCAAGGATATTTTCCGCAGGACCTCCTTCGACGATGGCTTCCAGAACTCAACCAGTTGCAGTTTCCGTCTTTTACGAGCGCCCGCATACTGGCTAAGGTCAAGCATGTATGCCTCATATATTAGGCCGGGCCGGCCGCTGACTGTCACGCGCGACCTGGCGAGGTGGATTAGCTTGAGATCGACAAGCTCGTGAATCAGATCGACTTCACGTCCCCGCTGCTCCTTGTTGAGAAGGAAGCAGTTGGTGTTGTTACTGTCTAGACAGAACTTTCGTAGCCTTTGAAATTCGTCTTCCAGAGTGACATTGTCATCCAACGTATCGCGCTTGAACTCCTCGCGTTTGGACGAGTCATACTCTCCCGCAGCAACGTTTACGTCTTCCGCGCCGACTTTCTCCCCGCGGTGACCGGCGCCCTGTTCTCGCGCGACATCGACGGAACGTCGAAAGATGGACAGAAAGTCCCTTGCGACACCGCCACTCGCAAGCACGAGCCGGTCGAGGGCGCCGTCCGTGAGCAACGACGATATGGGAGTGATGTTGGCTACGCTCGCAAAGTTAGCTAGGATCCTGACCAGGAAGTCCTTTGCCAGCGAGTACTTCTCCAGCGTGAGGTCCAGGTCGATCTCGTCGGCGTCATCTCCGATCTTCATCCCTGTCGGTGGGTCTCCGTGGACGTACCATCGAGTTCGATGCCGGATGGTCCCGATCTTGAGCCACAGACTGTGGTCCTTGGCAAGCCGGTGGAAGTAGTCCGCGACCTTGGCTTGGTCAGCTCGACGAATATGGTACAAATCGTCTAGGAAGAGATAGGCGTCACCGCCAGAGAGGTTGCCAATCTCACGGAACAAGCTCTGATAGTCCAAGATATGACGATGGAGGAAATCGGTCTTCGACCTGGTGTACTTCTCCTCTACTTCTTGGGTTTCCTTCTGGGCGACTTCTGCTCGCACCTCAGCTTCTGCAGATGCTCCTGTCGCCCCTGCTTTGACCTTTGCTGCGGCAGACTCCTTCTCGCTTGTCTCGGCTTCCGATCTGACAGTCAGCTTAGCTGCGTCTGTGCGGTGGAGCTCGCGCTTCAGCGTCTCAATCTCTTGTCCAAGCCTCCCTGCGAGCTTTGCCGCTTCCTTTCTGTTGAATGAAGCGCGTGTTGGGGTTGTGCCGAAAAGGGCCTTCCAGAAGGACGTTCGTGTCGACGGATGGATCGCTGCCGAATCCATCCAGCTCTTGAACTCATCGAGTGTCGAAATCAATACGCTCAAGAGCACATCTGGGTAACTGTGGCCCTTAAACCCTTCGAGATTGACATAGGCTATGGGTCGCCGATCAATAGTTAGGTCCGCTGCCGCTTTGCGCAAGAGACTCGACTTCCCAGAACCACGCCTTCCGAAGACAATATGGTGGCGTTTGCTGGTTGCGCGCCGCAAAGTACCCGGCGCAGGCTCGACGAAGTGTTTAACGCCTTCCTCGGTAGAGCGGGCAGCCTCTTCCACCAGAGTCATCAACTGCACCATCTCAGGTGTGGCAAGTATGTCTGTCATGGTGATTCTCCGCGTTCTTGCACGCCGTTCACATCTGTGCACCTCATAGCCGAACGCCCAGCGATCACTCGCCGCGGCTAGACCGCGCCCTTTCGGGTTTCTTCCGAACCGCCACAGGGCCGCGGTCGAGTGCAGCGCTTTTGTTAGGCCGCCGTGATCCGCTGTGCTTCCGAAGCCCTTCTGTAGCAATCATGCGTGTAATCCTCGGCACCAGGGTTTTAGGCACTACCATCACCGTCTGATCACGGCGACGGAAAGCCGCTTCATCTTCGGCTACAGCCTCATCTTCGGTCTGCGTCTCGTAGTGCTGGAGTAAGTGTCGCACTCGTTCTTCATTCCATCCGGTGGGGTAGCGGTTGTGTTTCATTTGCCTTTTTTTCTTAGCCGTCTGCGGTAGGCCAGGAGTGGTTTGCCGCTCAGCTCATATGCAGTCACCACAAAGATACTGTCTGGCTGTGGATCGCGGACATAAATCACACGGAGTAATCTGCCGCCTCGCGTTTGTCCAATGGCGACCCGGGAGCCGTCTCGCCCTGGGCGGTCTTCTCGAGGACTGTCAAGGACATCCTCGACTTCCTCTTCCTCCACGTCATGGTTGTAGATGTGCGGTAAGTCTGTTTCCGGATCAATGTAGAAACGGATGTTCACGCTCTGCCAGCATAGGTACCATCATGTCAAGGGGCAAGAGCAAAACTTCGATTCGCATCGTTGCGGAAAAACGGCGGTCTAACGTAACCTGCTCAACCGTCGCGAACGGCGCAGCAGGACGCAATCGGATTGCAGCAAAGAGTTAGGCGGCCCTCCTCTACGCAGCACTGCTCTCCCCCGCCTGCGCAAGATGGTACGGCTGAATCTGCTGCTCTTCAAGGTTTTTATCTTTTTCCCTCATCAGTATTATTCCATTAATTCAAGAACGTCCCTTATTTCCCCACACAAAGACAGCTTCCTTTCATAACCGCTAATACCTTTCTTGTGACCCCTGCTCTGAAAATAGCCCGGCTAGGCGGCTTCCGCTACCTCTTCAATGGTGACTTTTACCCCCAACCCTTCCAGTCGCTCCACCACCCGCCGCCGCTGCCGCTCGACCTGCTGGCGGTCCACATAGTCACTCCCTAGTTCCGCATACGCCACCCGCCGACTCAGCAGATGATAAACAATCACTAGCATCGTATGGGCAACGGCGACCAACGCCTTCTTCTTGGGCATCCGTTTCACCAAGCGCTGATACTTGGCCCGCAGCTACGTCCCCTTCGTGTGGGTGGCTGCCCACGC
>JBGPOI010000396.1:0-4860 GCA_041487975.1 Binatia bacterium
GGGGTCGGCTATTATCACGGCGATTCGCTCCATCTGGACACCGGCCCAGTGCGCTTCTGGGATGAGACGACCTCGAAGGTCCACACTAACATTTCTGAGCACAATAAGCAGATCATGGTCCGCACCGACCAAGACATCTATCTCCCGGGAGAAACTGTCGAGATCAAACTGGCGCGCATTACCGACTATCCCATCGGTTTTGCTTCTCGCTTTGCGGTTGTGCGCGATGGACAGACGCTAGAAGAGTTTGCGCTCGACGGCAGGAACGGAGAATGTCTGGCGGTGAAAGATCCAGGAGACCGAACGATCAAGTGGACAATCCCGTCAGGATTCCGTCCTGACGGGAAAATTCAGCTTCGCGTCTATTTTTGCGACAAGCCGTTTGCCGAGATGCCGGAGCAGGTCGAGTCGAACCTGATCCTCATTACTTCGAGTTGACACGTGACTCCTTTCTGTCCTACGTTGTCGCCCGGGGAGGACAGGCTATGGCTGCATGGGATCTGAAAGACAAAACCGCGGTCTGTGGCGTCGGCCACTCGCCCTACGGCCGACGGCTCAATCGCAGCACCATTGATCTCGCCGGCGAGACTATCCGTAGTGCTTTGGACGATGCCGGTCTGGGCCGAGACGATCTGGATGGGTTGATCGTCAGCTTCGGTACGCCCATCGGTGCGGACGCTGATACGCTGGCGTACGCGCTGGGACTCAAGCTCAAGATGTACAACCAAACCTGGGCGCATGGCCGCTTCACCGCCAGTTGTATCCAGTGGGCGGCGATGGCGGTCAATGCTGGTCTTGCCAATGCAGTGGCCTGTCTTGCCGCGATTAATTTCTCCGGTTTCCGTAAGCCGATGATGGGCGGTTCAGGGGATGGCGAAGGTGCCAGGGAAGCTGGCGGCGGGCACGGTGAAGACCCCGTTTTTGGCATGACCTCGCCGGGCGCGGGCGCAGCCCTGGTGGCACAGAAATACTTCGCCCGCTTTGGTGCGACCAGCCGCCAGCTCGCCGCCGTACCTGTGGCGTTTCGCAAACACGCCGCGCTCAACCCCGCGGCGATCATGCGCGAGCCCATTACCGTAGATGACCATCAGAACTCACGCTTTGTGTGTGAGCCCTTACACCTGCTGGATTATTGCCTGATCAATGATGGGGCGGCTTGCGTGATCGTGACCAGCAGCGAGCGGGCGCGTGACCTGAAGAAGCCGCCGGTGTACATCAGTGGCATGCAAGGGCTTCCCGGCGGGCGGGAGGAGTTCATCTGGACCTATCCGGGCTTCGGCACCTCGCAGCAAGAGGTGTTCGACTACCAGCCGGGTCTCCAGCCCGTCTATCAGATGGCCGGCGTGACGCCGAAAGACATCGACGCGCTCTTCACCTACGACGCCTTCTCGATCCTCGCCTGGACTGCCTTGGAGCGGTTCGGTTTCTGCGGCCAGGGTGAGGCTGCGGCGTTCACCCAAGACGGCCGCATCGCACTTGGTGGCGCGCTGCCGATGAACACCAACGGCGGTCTCCTGTCCGAAGGCCATATTATGGGCTGGAATCATCAAGTAGAGATCGTTCGTCAGTTGCGCGGCGAATGTGGGCAGCGGCAGGTTGCCGCTGCGCAGATCATTCAGTGGGCCAACGCCTACGGTGATTCCTTGATCTATCGGAGGTAACCATGGCCGAATACAAGAAGCCTCTGCCTGCCATCTCCTCGCTGAACCAACCCTACTGGGACGGGCTTAAACGACGTGAACTCAGGCTACAACGCTGCAACGATTGCAGTCAGACGTGGTACCCGCCGTCACCATTTTGTCCTGTATGTTGGTCGCGCAACTTTGCCTGGCAGAAACTGAGCGGTCGGGGAAAAGTAAATTCCTGGGTCGTCTTTCACCAGGCGTATTTTTCGTCATTCAAAGACGATGTTCCCTACAACGTAGCCGAGGTGGAACTGGAAGAAGGGCCACGCTTGCTGACGAATCTGGTAGCGGTAGATAACGCCGACATCACTCTCGGCATGCCAGTGGAGGTTGTCTTCGATGATGTGACTGAAGACGTGACGCTTGTGAAGTTTCGACCGGCACGAAAACCCTGAGGACATTCTCTCTTTTCCCCCCTGAGCGGTATTCTGTTCCGCCTTTGGTTAAGACGGAAGGGTGGAAACTCAGCCTGAGAGTTGGCATTTTCGCTCGCCCCGCTTGTCACCAAAATATCACCGCAATATCACCGTTCTCCTGTTGATATCCAGCGTGACTAGGGGCATGCTGTTACGAGCTGGAACTTGTTGGCTTAAAGGGGGGGGGCGAGAATGGCGCTTATAATGTCCATAGATGGGCCCAGCAGTGTGTCTTTACCTCAGGATCTTCCCGCAGCGCCAAAGAGCGTAGGCGGTCGCAATCTTTTACGCACCCTACGACGACAGAAGCAAGTTCGCGAAAACGAGACACTCACGCAAACGCTAAAAGAGAAGCTGGGCTTGCGGCAACTCATCGGCGAGAGTGCCACGTTCCTGGCGGAGATCAGCAAGATCCCTGCAGTGGCCCGGTGCGATGTGAGCGTACTGATCTCGGGGGAAACCGGGACAGGGAAGGAGGTGTGTGCTCGGGCGATCCATTATCTCAGCCCACGAGCGCGTAACCCTTTTGTCCCGGTGAATTGTGGGGCGATCCCTACGGAGTTAGTGGAAAACGAATTATTCGGCCACGAGCGCGGCGCCTTCACCGATGCTTCCACGTCACAAGGTGGTTTGATTCACGAGGCCGAAGGCGGCACCCTGTTCTTGGATGAAGTTGACAGCCTGCCTGCTCTTGCACAAGTTAAGCTCTTACGTTTCCTCCAGGAGAAAGAGTACCGTCGGCTTGGTTCCACGAAGACGTATCAGGCGGATGTGCGGATCATCGCGGCGACGAACAGTGACTTGGAAGAGACGGTACGAACAGGGAAGCTGCGCCAGGACCTCTACTATCGTTTAAACATCCTTCTGCTCACGCTGCCACCGCTGCGCGAGCGGCGAGAAGACATCCCGCCACTGGCCCGCCATTTCTTGGCCGAGTACGCAGCCGAGTTTAACAAACAGGTGATAGACTTCTCTGCAGACGCCATATCGGCTCTTGTGCTGTATGAGTGGCCAGGCAATGTGCGGGAGTTAGAGCATATCGTCGAGCGAGCCGTTGTGCTCTCCGAGCAGGCGGTCATTCACAAGGCTGACATCGCCTTACCACGTGTGGAAACTCCTCCTCACCAAGACTCGTTCCGGGACGCGAAGGCGAAGGTCATCGCCCGATTCGAGAGGACCTATATTGCAGATCTCCTGCTTGCTCATCAGGGAAACATTACCAAAGCGGCCCAGGCAGCCAGGAAGAATCGCCGGGCGTTTTGGCAACTGATGCATAAATACGACATCGACCCCTCCAGCCTCAAGTCCAAGGCTCTTTAAGATCCGGATAATCATCTGCTTGCGCTAGGACAAATTTGTCCTAGCGCCATCCTGCTCAGGCCAAAGAGTTTTCTTTTCTTTGTGGTGAAGAGCTAGGACAAAAAGGACCTATCTGAGCATCCATCGGTCACAGGAAAATAAGCACTTACGCCAACGGCATAGCGATTGCTCTGTTCTCTTGCGTGAGGCGAAGAACAGTATGTGAGACCTAAGATGCCCACAGCCGGAAAATTGCCAGTCGCGGGTGAGATCTTGGCGTATCTCGCCGAGCATCCGGATGCACAAGATACAGTGGAGGGGATTGTAGAGTGGTGGCTGTTAGAGCAAAAGATCAAGCGCCAGATGACTCAGGTCAAAGACGCGCTTACCGAGTTGGTAGCCCAGGGGTTGGTGCTGGAGGATAAGGGGAAGGATGGACGGATTCACTATCGCATGAATCGGCGGAAGTCTGGAGAAATTCGCGCGCTGCTTAAAGGGAGGTCTGGCTGACCTCAGCGAAAGTTATTCAAAAGGCTTCGTTGATGGGTCAAGTGATCGAGGACGTGACCTGCGAGGCGTGATTCTCCAGAAGGAATCAGCATCAAAGTTAATTCTCGCCAGTGGAAGGAGGTGGAATCATGCCAGAAGAATTTAGAGGGACTGCCTTACCCTTAGACCAAGAGGGTATCGCCAAGGTTCTCGATAGCCTGGGCGTCAAAGCTGCCGAACTGTGGGCGGTACTCAACGTTGAGACCGGCGGATGCGGGTTTCTGCCTGACCGACGGCCGGTGATTTTGTTTGAGCGCCACGTCTTCAGCCGCGAGACCAACCATGCATTTGATGCCGCGCATCCTGACATTAGCAACCCGCAAGCTGGCGGTTACGGCGCTGGCGGTGCCGCCCAATATGAGCGCCTCCAGCGTGCGCTCGCACTGGGCCGTAGCGCTGCTCTGCGCAGTGCCTCTTGGGGAATAGGTCAGCTTATGGGGTTTAACGCCCAAATCGCAGGACATGCAGATGTGGAGGCAATGGTCACTGCAATGACCGTTTCTGAGACTCAACAATTGCTCGGGATGGCAGGAGAGATCATCCACAATAATCTTGACCGCCCGCTCCGGGGGCATGATTGGACTACCTTTGCACGAGGGTACAACGGCCCGGCGTATGCGAAGAATAGCTACGATACGAGGCTTGCTGCGGCTTACCAGAAGTACACTCTCGGACCACTTCCGGACCTCGTCATCCGCGCCGCGCAGCTCTATCTGACGTATCTTGGGTATCATCCCGGTCCCGTTGATGGCGTGATAGGGCGGCTCACGCGCTCAGCGTTGAATGAATTCCAAGAGCAGCAGAGGCTGCCGGTCACCGACGACGTCACAGACGAGCAGTTGGTGCTGCTCAAGCAAGCAGTAGAGAAGCTTGAGGCCTAGAAGTGTGCCACTGGAAGGGAAGAGGCAAAA
>JBGPOI010000397.1:0-4839 GCA_041487975.1 Binatia bacterium
CATCTGGTGCCACATCACCGGCACGGACCTGGTTCGCGACCGCGATGGGCAGATCTATGTCCTGGAAGATAACCTGCGTTGCCCATCCGGAGTGTCCTACGTCCTGGAAAACCGGCAGATCATGAAGCGGACCTTCCCGCAGGTCTTCGAGGCTTCGCGAGTGCGTCCAGTAGATGATTATCCCAGCCACTTGCTGGACATGCTGCAGTATCTCTCACCCGATTACGTGCAGTCCCCGACGGTAGCTGTGCTCACGCCGGGCATCTACAACTCCGCCTATTTCGAACACTCGTTCCTGGCGCAACAAATGGGAGTGGAACTGGTCGAAGGCCGAGACCTGGTTGTGGCCGACGGCTTGGTGCAAATGCGTACAACCAAAGGCCTTGAGCGAGTCGATGTACTTTACCGCCGTATCGATGACGATTTTCTTGATCCATTGATTTTTCGCCCTGACTCGCAGCTCGGAGTGCCGGGGTTGCTGGACGTCTACAAAGCGGGCCGGACCGCGATGGCCAACGCGCCAGGAACCGGTATCGCCGATGATAAGGTTCTCTATGCTTACGTCCCAAAGATCATCAAATATTACCTGGGCGAGGATAGCGTGATTCCCAACGTGCCCACCTATGGCTGCTGGGATGAAAAGGAACTGGGCTATGTCCTGGACCATCTCGATCAACTGGTGGTCAAGGCGGCTAACGAATCCGGCGGTTATGGCATGTTGGTCGGTCCGCACTCCACCGCCACTCAGCGCGAGCAGTTCGCCCGCCTGATTCGGGCTAACCCGCGCAATTACATCGCGCAACCCACGCTGGCGTTGTCACGGGTGCCGGTGATCGTGGACGATCACTTCGAAGGCCGGCACGTCGATCTCCGCCCCTATATCCTCTACGGTAAGAACATTTACGTTCTGCCCGGTGGTCTGACTCGGGTGGCGCTCAAGAAAGGGTCGTTGGTCGTCAATTCCTCGCAGGGTGGAGGGAGTAAGGATACCTGGGTGTTGTATGAGTAGAGTAGCCAGTAGGAAGTAGCAAAAAAGGATACCTGATGCTGACTACTGACTACTTCGAGAGGAAATTATGCTTTCCCGCGTGGCTGATAGCCTCTACTGGCTGAGTCGCTACATTGAACGCGCCGAGAATGTGGCGCGTTTCATCGATGTCAATTTGCACATGATGTTAGACCTCCCGGTCGGCGCTGCCGAGCAGTGGGGGCCCTTGGTGATTACCACGGGCGATGACGTGCCCTTTGCCGAACGGTACGGCGTGGCGACGCGCGAGAACGTTATCCAATTCCTCACCTTCGATAAAGAAAATCCCAATTCGATCACTTCTTGTCTGCGCGCCGCTCGCGAAAACGCCCGCTCGGTGCGGGAGATTATTTCTTCCGAAATGTGGGAGCAAGTGAATACGTTCTACCTCATGGTCACTGATAGCGCTGCTGGAGATCGGGTCGAAGAAGCGCCCTATGAGTTTTTTCGCGAGATCAAAATGGCCAGCCACCTATTCGAAGGGCTCACCAACGCCACCATGTCGCACAGCGAAGGCTGGCACTTTTGCCGCCTCGGGCGTTTGCTGGAACGGGCCGACAAGACCTCGCGCATTCTCGATGTAAAATACTTCATCCTGCTGCCTTCGGTCGCCGATGTCGGCACCCCTTTTGACGATATCCAGTGGGCTGCCGTCCTGCGCTCCACCAGCGCCTTCGAGATGTACCGTAAGCGCTACCATCATCTCACGCCCGATCACATTGTCGATTTTCTCTTGCTCGATCGAGAGTTTCCCCGCTCCATTCACTACTGCCTGATCAAGGCCGACGAATCGCTGCACGCCGTGTCCGGCTCGCCAGTCGGGACATTTCGCAACCCGGCTGAGCAGTATCTCGGGCAACTGCGCGCGGAGTTGGCCTACGCTCATGTGCAGGACATCATCACCGCCGGCTTGCATGAGTTCCTCGATGCCTTCCAAACCAAGCTCAATGTCGTTGGCGGCAGCATCCTTGCGACCTTTTTTGCCCTGCAGCCGATTGGCGGAACCGTTACTGTCAAAGAAAGCAGTCAGCCGTCAGCAATCGGCAGTCAGCACAGCAGACAAGGGGCTTAAGTCCCTTGTCAAACTCTTGCCTAGCTCTGGTTGAGAACTGAACGCTGCCAGTAAAGGAGAGTGGGCTGTGACATTTTGTTGAGGCATTAACGTGCATGAAGGTCTGGTGGGGATCGCGGATACCCGCGTGTTATCGGGGAGTGAATGCATCACCGCCCGCAAAGTGACGGTCTATCAAGAGAACGAGCAGCCCATGTTTGTGATGACCTCGGGCCTACGGTCGC
Organism: Binatia bacterium; assembly: GCA_041487975.1. GTDB lineage: Bacteria > Desulfobacterota > Binatia > Bin18 > Bin18 > JACQEL01. The sequence continues at coordinate 2,324 of JBGPOI010000397.1, forward strand.
TGCGTGATAAGGCGCTGACCTATTTCGCTGAGGTTATGGCCGAGAACGAGCAGCCCTTTGACCGTCGCATCTTTGCCGAACTGGCTGCGTCAGCGAATCCCAATGGTGCTTCGCCGGTTTAATACCGCTTCGCTTCCCCTCCTCCTGTGTCATTCTCGATGATGACGGAGAATATAACTTGCTGTCATTCCTACGTGGGTTGTTCTACACCTTCGAGTCTTTGCACTTCTACGGCAACCTGCAAGACGTGCTCGCTGCCGCCTAAAATAGTGTCCTTTAGTGGAGTGACATCGCTGTAATCCCGTCCCCAGGCCACAGTGATGTGGCGGTCTGTGGGAATCTGATCGTTGGTGGGATCGAAATCCACCCAGCCTTGCCCCGGGCTATAGACGGACACCCAGGCATGGGAGGCCGCAGTCCCCAGCAGACGTGACTGGCCTGGCGGTGGCAGCGTTTCCAGATAGCCGCTGACGTAACGGGCCGCCAACCCCAAGGATCTCAGACAACCGATAGCCAGGTGGGCGAAATCCTGGCACACGCCGCGACGATGTTCGAACACCTCGCTCAGAGGGGTCGCGATCGTGGTAAACTCCGGATCGTAGGTGAATTCCCAGTGGATGCGTCGCATCAGATCGTGAGCGGCTTCCAGCAGCGTGCGGCCGTTGCTGAACGAAGGCTTGGCATAGTCGGCAAGGACCTGGCTCGTGCTGACCAATGGAGAGTCCAAGAGAAATTGTCGAATCTCCAGCACGTCCAGGTCCAGCTTGCGGCGGAGGAGTGCACCTGCCTCTTCCCAAGCTAAGGCTGATCCCAGAAAGGGAATATCTCGAGGAACAATCTGCACCTCGCTTAGGGCCGTGACTTCCAGCAGTGTATGAGGTTCCTGGACGGCAAAATAGGTGACGCGGTTGCCGAAGAAGTCCTCTCGTTCATGGTAGACCGTGGGCAGCGGCTGAATCTGTAACTGACTGTGCAGGCAGAGTTGGTGTGGCAGACTGCGGGGGAGCAGGCGCGCTTCATTGTGGCACAGAGAAACCGGCTCACGGTAACGGTACCGGGTCGTGTGGTTGACACGATAGCTGGTCACTGAATGTCCACCAATTGCTGCGGCAGGTCGGTCTGACTGAAATAGCTGCTCGTGAGCGTCTCCGAGAAGGTACGCAACAGATACCCCAAGCGGGCGAGCAATTGATCCAGCGCTTCTCGCATGTTCTTCCCGTGGGGAAGGTGTGACAGGCGTTCGATATCGGTGAGGCGCACGGCGGTTAGCGCTTCTAGGACTAAACGCTCTTCAGCGCTGCGCTGTGGGGGCACGACTTTCTTCGGCAGGCCGGTGACCTGATCGTAGAGCCGCGCCAGTTGATAGGCCACAGAACGCGGCGTGCTCTCATCCAACAGGAGAAGGTCCAGGACCGTGTCTGCCTGCGCCTGAGCGCGATAGCGGCGACGATAGGTAACCAGATTGTCGGTAATCGCCAGCAGTACCTCCCATAAAGGCCCGGTTGGTTCGCTCGCCGGAACGCAGGCAATGCGTAACAGGCTGCCCCCAAAGAGCGCCCGCTCCAGGCGCCGCCCGATATCGAGGAAACGCCAGCCCTGACCGCGGCTCATCCGCTCCGTGCTCAGTCCGGTAAAAGCCCCGAGCACGAAGATCAGTTGTTCCAGACTTTCAAGAGCTTCGTTGATTTGCTGTGGTTGACCCAACCCGTGCTGTAGGCTGTTGATAACCCGCCAGCTATCATCGGAGAGGCGATCACGCACAGAGCGAGCAGCCTGAGTTAAGGCATTGAGGGTGAAGGAAAGACTGCCGGTGCGCTGACTGTCCCGAATAACCTCGAGCAGTTCCTGCTCCGGAGCAATCAGATGCTCCTCGGTCTCTTCGACAAATCCCGGATAGGTCGCTGTCTGGTGCGTCACGAGCCGGAGCAGAACCACCAAGGAGGAATCCTGTCGGAGAGGATCGCTATCCAGGAGGCGCACCAACACGGCACGCAGCAGGCGGGCGGTGCCTTCCGCGCGCTCAACATAGCGTCCCAGCCAGAATAAATTGTCCGCCACACGACCGGGCACTTCACCGCCAGTGCGAGTCAGCACCACGGGTCGCCCGGCGGGAGCTAAGAGGCTGGCCTCCTTTTCCGGCTCCGACGTGAGCACCCAGGTATCTTTGCTGATCCCTCCCCGTTGGTTGGAGACAACCCAAGTATCCAGGCTCGGAGAAACCCGAGTCAGCCCACCAGGCATCACGACATACGATTCATCCCGTGCCACCAGGAAACTGCGCAGGACCATGGGGCGGGGTTGTAAGCTACCCTCGACCAGTACCGGCGTGGTAGAGAGCGCTACCTGTTCCTGACCCACGAACAAATGCGGTTGAGTGCGGATGCGATCGGCCAACGCCTGACGCGCTTGGGCGCTTAAGCTGGCGCCGAACACCGTCGCGGTGCTCGGATGGGGGAAGATAGGCTTGATCACCAGGCGGTGCAGGTTGGCAAGCACGTACTCCCGCTCTTGTTCTC
>JBGPOI010000398.1:0-4836 GCA_041487975.1 Binatia bacterium
CCGGTGAGAAAGAGGTCTCCCGCTAGCGCGGTGACTGCGGTAAAAGCGGACCACCAAAAGATCGCACCCGTCAGCACACGCCTGGGACCGAAGCGGTCACCGAGCCAGCCACCTGGGATTTGCAGAATGGCGTAACCCAGGACGAAGGCGCTAAAGATCCAGCCCATCTGCACCTCACTGAGCCCGTACTCAGGCATGATGTATTTGGCGGCGATAGCGATGTTCACCCGGTCGATGAACATCAGCACGCCCATGCAGAAGATGAGGGTCACGATCAGCCAACGGACACGGGTTGGGGATGTAGTCATGCGCTTCTTTCGCTCTCCAGTGGTTCTGTAGCACGGAGCGAGGTGAGGGGAAAGGGAAAAAGGTTCGTCTAGTTATATGAAGTGCGCAGCCGAGCCGGCTGCGCCACTGGCATAGCAGAGGCTTTTAGTGGGACCGGCCGCTGGCCTGTCCAAAGTGGGAAACGCCTTTGCTTTCTCTTGCATCTTTTTCGCCATTTACGGTATGGGATAGATATTCTCCGCCAATTCTCATACTGAAGCCTAGAGCTTCTCGTGTACTTATGCTTCTCCGGGGAGGAGAAACGCCAGTGAAAGGAACAGGGCTATGTCTTCTTGGCTTTTTACCTTGGTCGTGCTCGTTGCTATGGGGCTGTTCGTGCGCACTATCTATGACCGCTTGCGGCTCTTGCTTGCCGCTCGGCCGGTCAACCGCTTTGATCACATCGCTGAGCGCCTGAAGGCGGTACTCGTCTACGCCTTTGGCCAGAAGAAATTTGTCACTGGCGAGCAACCCGCCGGCTGGATGCATTTTTTCATCTTCTGGGGCTTTGTCATCCTTGGCCTGCAGATTTTCACCATGTTCGGGCGAGCTTTTTCCCCACATTTCTATGTTCCAGGGTTTGCCCCACACCTGCTGGGTGGTCCCTTTCTGGTCCTGCGGGACATTATGGAGGTCATAGTCAGTGCAGCGGTCTTGTTGGCGCTCTACCGCTGGGTCGTCTCCCATCCGCCTCGGCTTTTCGGCTATCGCCCCGCCGAGGCCCACCTAGCGGACCAGTCCCACTGGGAGGCTGTGCTGATTCTGCTCTTTATCCTTACCCTCATGATCGGCGGTCTGCTCTACGATAGCGGCCGTCTTGTGTACCTTATCGGGGACCCCTGGCTGGAGGCAGAACGGCCGTGGGAACCGGCGAGTGCCGTGGTCGGCGGCCTACTGACTCCTCTCGGCGCGGCCTGGGCCAAAGGGATCAGCGACATCGCCTGGTGGGTTCACAACCTCGTCGTGCTGGCGTTTCTGAACCTGCTGCCTCGTTCCAAGCACTTTCACATTCTCACCGCTATTCCCAACGTGTTCTTCCGCAAGCTGGAGCCGCTAGGAGCGTTGAGCACGATGGACCTGGAGAATACGCAGACGTTCGGCACCTCACATATTGACCAGTTTACTTGGAAGCAAACCCTTGACATGTACAGTTGCACCGAGTGTGGCCGCTGCTCTTCCCACTGTCCGGCTACCCTGAGCGGGAAGCGCTTGGCTCCCCGTCAGCTTCTTCTCGACCTGCGCGACTATCTCTATGAGCACCAACCCGAGATGATTAACAAGAGGTTAGAGACACAAGATGGAGAGGTAGGGGAGAACATTGTCGGAGAAAGGCTCATCCACGACGATGTGCTGTGGGCCTGTACGACCTGTCGGGCCTGTGAGGAGGCGTGCCCGGTACTTATCGAGTACGTGGACAAGATTGTCGATATGCGCCGCCACTTGGTACAGGAAGAAGCGCGCTTCCCCGCAGAGCTGACGCGGACGTTCAAGGCGATGGAGACCCAGAACAATCCCTGGGGTTTGAGCTACGAAAAGCGCGCAGATTGGGCGGAGGGGTTGGATATTCCCCTCTTCGCTGAGCATCCTGACACGGAGTACCTCTACTTTGTCGGCTGCGCCGGGGCATTCGACGATCGCAATAAGAAGACCACCATTGCGTTCGCCAAGCTCCTGAAAAAAGCGGGAGTGAGCTTTGCCATCCTCGGCCCAGAGGAGCCGTGCAACGGCGAGACCGCGCGGCGCCTGGGCAATGAGTATCTCTTCCAGAGCATGGCACAAACCGCCATCGGGATCTTCACCAACTATGCAGTGAAGAAGATCATCGTCAATTGTCCACACTGTTTCAATACGCTGAAGAACGAGTTCCCGCAGTTTGGCGGCCACTATGAGGTCATCCACGCGGCAGAGTTGCTCTCGCGCTTGCTGCGCGAAGGCAAGCTGACCCTCCAGACCCAGACGCCGCAACGGGTGACCTATCACGACTCCTGTTACTACGGTCGCTACAACGATATCTATGACACTCCTCGTGAGATCCTGACGAAGATCCCAGGGACTCAGCTACAAGAGATGCAGCGCCACAAACACACCGGCATGTGCTGTGGCGGTGGGGGAGGATGGATGTGGATGGAGGAGCCACACGACAAACGGGTGAACCATCTGCGCGTTGCGCAGGCGTTGGAGACGCAACCTGACACCATTGCCGTGTCCTGCCCGTTTTGCATGATTATGCTTGGGGACGGCCTCAAAGCGAAAAATGCCGAAGAGACGGTGCAACTGCTTGATGTGGTGGAGATGGTGGGGAATTCCATTACCTGAATGAGGAAGGCCGAGAAAGAGTAGACAGTGGGAGAGGCTGCCAGAGTGGCGGGGTTTGTCGGAGAGCGCAGGCTTGACAAAAGCCTGGGTAGTGCTGGGTAGTGCTGGTAATTTCTCTGTTTTCGGATGTGCACACTGAGTGAGATAGACTGCGGGGACTGAAGCGGGAGACTCAACAATTAGGCGTGAGGGCAACGTATGGCACTACCGATTAGATTTCAGCCCTGGGGTGGCGATCGTTATCGCGAGGGCGTCTCTGGCATTCGCACCCTGGTGCTTGGCGAGGCGCACTATGGCACTGACGGGGGCCACTCCGAGGTCACGCGCAACGTCATCCGAGAGTGGGCCATCGAAGTGAGGTATGCGTTCTTCACGAAGATCGTGAAGCTTGTCCTCAACCTCCCACGGCTCGACTGGGTGTCAGACACTACGAGGCAGTCGTTCTGGAACTCCGTCGCTTTCTACAATTACGTGCAGGAGTATCCTGGTCCAATGGCCCGTTACCGACCAAGCGAGAGGATGTGGCAGGAAGCAGCGCCGGCCTTCCTGAATGTTCTGTCAGCGCTCGATCCGGCCGCTGTTATCGTGCTCGGGTTCGAGTTGTGGGATAGGCTTCCTATAGCAGCCGGGAGCATTGATGTGCACGATCACAGGCTCAAGGTCTACGCACCCGTGTAGAATGGCTCTGCGCTTGCCGTGCGCGTGCAGCACCCGTCATGATGGGGGTTTCGCTACGAGCCGTGGCAGTCGCGGGTTCAGCAAATGCATGTTGAAGCGCGCGAGGTCCGTTGCTCGACCGAGCAGGAAGATAGGGGTCAGGTCTTGCAGTAACACATGGGGAGGAACGGTGAAGACTGAGACAAGAGGACTCTGATGCAAAAAGAAAGACCTGACCCTATTCCCCCTGTTCGTGCTCCGGTCCGTTTTATATTGGCGGTGACGCTTCACAACAGCCTGAAGCCCGACCGGGTCTTGCGAGGTGGTTCCCGGCGGCGGCTGATCCCTGAGGCGTAATGAGATAAGAGATAGGAGTAAAAACACAAGGAGATTCGCTCATGGCGCAGAAGATAATTGGCCGCTACATCGTCACTGATTCCCGCATCTGTCACGGTCAGCCTACCTTTTGCGGCACCCGTATCATGGTCCGGCAAGTGCTGGAACAGGTTGCCAACGGTATGGCCTGGGAAACGATTGTGGAAGAATGGCGGGGGAGTGTGTCCAAAGAAGCTATTGCTGAATCCGTGCGGTTGGCGATGCAGGCATTTATGGAACATGCGAATGAGTATGTGGTCGAGCTGCCCGCAGCATGATCATTCTGGATGAAAACTTTCCTGAGAGTCAGCGGCAACTCCTGAGAGGGTGGCGTGTCCCCATCAGGCAAATCGGGTACGAAGTGGGCAGAAGCGGGATGCAAGATGAAGAGATCGTCCCCTTTCTGCTGCACCGCCGTCGCGTCACGTTTTTCACGCTTGATCAAGGCTTCTATAAACGCCACTTGTGCCATGCGCGTTACTGCCTAGTGTACATAGACGTGGGACAGTACGAAGCTGCAGCTTTTGTTCGCCGCTTGCTCCGCCACCGGCAGTTCGACACCGATGCCAAGCGCACTGCGACGGTTATTCGTATCTCGCATGGGAGGCTTACCGTGTGGCGACTTCATGCACAGAAAGAAGCTCACTTCGAGTGGTCACAGTGAGCAAGCTGGAGAAAAGGCCTGACAGCGGCTTGCAGGCCGATGCTGGCTACGCTCGCACCACTGATGCCTGTGAGCAGGGAAGATGGGGGTCAGGTCTTGTAGTAACACATGGGGAGGAACGGTGAAGACCGAGACAAGAGGACTCTGATGCAAAAAGAAAGACCTGACCCTATTCCCCTTGCGTCTAAAGTTGTAAGGGCTTGATTTATCAAGCCCTTTTGCGGGTCCGATAAATCGGACCCCTACAATTGCCGGACGATGAATTTCCCCTGAGGAACATTTGTCACCGGAGAAGGGGCGGCGTTAGGCCCCTCCTGCCCAGCCTTGCCGATGTACACAGATACGTGTACGAAGACAAAGTGAAGCGGCGTGAGTTGGAAGCGGCGTGAGTTGGAAGCGGCATTGCGCAAGCTCGGTTGGAGATTCTTGCGCCACGGAGCAAAGCACGACGTGTGGACCGACGGCGAGCGGCAGGAGCCGACCCCGCGTCATACGGA
>JBGPOI010000399.1:0-4835 GCA_041487975.1 Binatia bacterium
ACCACGAGCACCGGCTGTCTCTCTGCTTCCTGCAACAGCCAGGCCAGTAAGGCTTCCAAAGTCTTTTGTTTCTGGCGTTGCGGAGTCAAAGTAAGTGGTGGGTAGTGTGCGGACAGAGGAATGGAGAGCAAAGACGCAAAGAGAGCAATGGTCTCCGGCGGGAGGGACATCGATGCCCCCCTCTCTAGCTTGCGCAGCTTTTCTTCAGAAGAATCTTCCCGGTTGAATTGCAGGAGCCGCTGCAAGTGATCGATCAGTGGATAGAAGGCGCTGTTCTGATAATACGGCGAGCAGTAACACTCGACCCGAGCATATGTCCCTTCCGCGACATGTTCCTTGAGAATCTGCACGAGGCGCGACTTGCCGATCCCTGCCTCGCCATTGAGCATCACGACCTGTCCGGCCCCGTCTCTGCTTTGCTCCCAGCGTCTGAGTAGGAGCCCGACTTCTTCCTCTCTGCCCACGAGAGGCGTCAGCCCTTTTGTAGCGGCTGCGTCCAAGCGGCTACGTACACCACTCTCGCCTACGACCTGGTAGACCTGTGTCGGCGTAGAAACGCCTTTCAAGGTGTGAACGCCAAAGTCCCGACAGTCGAGTAATCCTTCGATGAGCCGATAGGTGGCTGCGCTGATGACGACCGTATCGGGCGCAGCCAGTCCTTGCAGACGGGCTGCGATGTTCGGGGTATCGCCAAGCGCCAACTGTTCGCGTTTGCCTCCATCGCCGATCTCGCCCACGACCACTAGACCCGTATGGATCCCGATACGCACCTGGACAGCAGGTTGTCTCCGCGCGTTCAGGTCGTGCAGTGCAGCCAGAATCCCTAGTCCCGTGCGTGCTGCCCGCTGCGCATCGTCTTCGTGGGCAATGGGATAGCCGAAGTACACGAGCAGCCCATCGCCCAGATATTGCGCGATATGTCCATCGAAATGACGGATGACCTCTGCACTCATCGCTTGGTAGCCTTGCACGACCGCACGCCACTCTTCAGGGTCCAGTCGCTCGGAGAGCGCAGTCGAGCCTACCAGGTCACAGAACATCACCGTCAACTGTCGTCTTTCGGCCGAAGTCAGTCCGGAGTCCGGAGTCCGAGGTTTGGAGTTCGAAGGAGTTTCCTTTTTTCCTTTCGGCTTTGCTTTTTCCTCTTTCCCCCGTTTCCCCGATTCTCCGATTCTCCGTTTCCTCTTTGTTCCTGTAAGGGAAGTGCCGCAATTATCACAAAAGGCCGCCCCGGGCCGGACCTGGTTCCCGCACGAAGGGCAAGAGAGTTCCAGCTTGCTTCCGCAAGCCTCGCAAAATTTGGCTTCCTCGCGATTTTCGTGCTGGCACTGTGGACAGCGCATCCTTCAACCTCTGGAAGTTTGTTGTCATTTGCTCTATCACGAACGAAAGAAGAATCACAGAGAAAGCTTTGGAAAGGAGGGAACTGTGGCAGAACTATTTCACGTTGGACTGACGGTGAAGAACCTGGAGCGTTCGGTCGCTTTTTACCGCGACGTAGTAGGAATGAAAGAGCATGAATGGCGGATGATGAATGTCAGGAGCCAGCAATTTGACACGCTGACTAATAACCCTGGGGCGGAATTGAAAGTCGCACACCTCACTCTCGATTCATTCATGCTCCAACTCATCGAGTACGTCGCCGGAGGAGGAATGACGCTGGACTTACATCACAACAATGTCGGTAGTCCACATCTCTGCATCTACGTCTCCGACGTCGAGGCCAAGTACAAAGAGCTGCAACAGCGCGGAGACGTGATTATCACCTCTGGCCTTGTGCAGATCGCACCGACAATGCGCAGTTTCTATACTGAGGACCCGGACGGGATGCCGGTGGAGTTTCTGCAGGTCACGAAGTAGAGCGGGACGTGCTTCGACTTCGCTTCGCGTAGCCTGTCCTGAGCTTGTCGAAGGGCTCAGCACGAACGGTACTCTTCCGCCGCCTGGTTTTTCCCGTTCGCCCTGAGCCTGTCGAAGGGCGAACAAGTGATGTGGGGTGGACAGCAACCACTGAGCTACTTCGCCTTTACTATTTGTCGCCAACGTAACGTCTATAGTCTTCCGGCGTGTCGATATCAGCGAGGATACCAGGGTCATCAAGCTGAATTTCGCGTACCCGAGACGGATTTTTGCGCACGACCACTTTTGCTCCTTGGTCAAGCGGCGCGGCCAGGATCTCGCCGTACACCTGACTGGAAAATAACACCGGGTGACCACGCCGTCCCTGGTACGAGGCGATGAGAATCGGCAGCGGCGCGGCGCGAAATGAGGCGATGAGCGCCTTGATCGTTTCAGCGGTGATGAGGGGATGGTCCACCAGGTTCACGACCGCTGCTTCGCTCTCGGGCGCAAGGGCACCGATTCCGGTCATCAACGAAGAAAGCTGACCTTGGAAGTACCGAGGGTTCACGACGGTGCGCAGAGCGGGGTGAGCCGGCAGGGCCTGGCGCAGTTCCTCAGCGCGTGCGCCCAGCACGACGATCAGTTCATCGACCCCGGCGCTCAGAAACGCGGCGCAAATGCGCGCGATGAAAGTCTGGCCCTGGTACAGCAACAGTGCCTTGGGCGCGCCCATACGCCGCGACTCCCCCGCGGCGAGCAGAATGCCGGAAATCATGGGACAGCGTTACGCGCTAAACTTGAACGGTCCGCTTGACCGGGCCTTGGCCGCGAGTGCGATCGTTTCGAGCGGACCGCCGCGACGGACGCGCACGATCTCTGCCGCAATAGCGACGGCGATCTCAGCCGGGGTTTCAGCCGCAATGTCCAGGCCCATGGGCGTGTGCACGCGGCTGAGGTCCTCTGGACTATAACCCTGCTCGGCCAGACGTTCGAGCGTGGCCTTTGCCCGGCGTTTACTGCCAATCATACCGATGTAGCCCGGCTTCTTCTTAAGCACGGTACGTACCGACGCTTCATCCCAGACATGGCCGCGAGTTACGACCACGACAAAAGTCTGCTTGTTGATCTCCAGACTCTCGAGTGTTTCGACGAAGGAACCAACGCGGACTTCGGTGGCGTGTGGGAACCGCTCGCGATTGGCGAACGCCCAGCGGTCGTCTACTACCACCGTGTGGAAACCCATCATGTGGCCAATCTCACACAGCGGCTGGGCGATGTGACCGGCGCCGACGATCAGCAGGGTCTGCAGACCAGGCTGGACATCGACAAAAATCCGCGGCCAATCCTGCCCCCGCGTGACCGAGTCTTCCAGGACCTCTCCCTGTGGAGAGATCGAGAAGAGTTCCGGTTTCCCGGCTGACACCGAGGCGGTAAACGTGCGTACGGTACTGGCAGCAAGCGGCACACTAGGAGTGAGCGTAGCGCCCTCCGGCTTGAGAGACAGGCAACTCTTCGTGCCAGCGGGCAACGAATCGACAGGGTTGATTGCGGTCACCAAAGCGGCTGGCTGGCGTGTCCGTGTGGCTTCGGCCAAGGCATGGGCGAGCGCACGATGCTCTTCCGGCCGCCACAAGTCGAGCGCCACGTCCATCAAGCCACCGCACACCTGGATCTCGTCCTGATCGAAGTCGCCGGTCAGATCGACTTCCACTACGCGAGGGGGCACGTTCTGCTCAAACAGGGGGTAGGCGCGGCGCAGTACCTCTCCTTCGCCACAGCCGCCGCCGATGGTGCCAAATGGCTGTCCCTCACGTGGCACCACCATCTTGGCGCCCACCTCACGCGGCACCGAACCGCGGGTGCGGATAATCGTGGCCAAGACAAAAGGTTTGCCCGCGGCCAGTAGCTCTTCAGCACGATCCCAAAGATTCTCCATAATTGTTAATCCTACGCAACGTCCCCGGGGAAATCAACGGAACTGCTGATCGAGAGTCATTTTACCTGTTCCTGGCCGTGAAGGGGCAACCCCCAGTGGTTGCCCCAAGAGGTTGCATAGCGGTTGATTCTTCCGCGCGGCGGCGGAATAATGCGGGCTCTTATGATTGCTATTATCGACTACGGCATGGGAAACCTGCGCAGTGTGCAAAAGGGCTTCGCGAGAATGGGGTACGCGGCGGAGATAACACGCGAGGCTCGGCGCATCGAAGCTGCCGCTGGCGTGGTGCTGCCCGGGGTAGGCGCGTTTGCTGCCTGCATGAACGGTTTGGCCGAGTGCGGTTTGGTGGACACAGTCTATCAGGTCGTGGAGCACGGCACGCCGCTGCTCGGCATCTGCGTGGGCATGCAGATCCTTTTCTCGGAGAGTGTAGAGTTCGGCCGGGTGCGCGGGCTCGATATCCTCAAGGGTCGCATCGTCCGTTTTGACCCGGCGACGCTCGACGGCGGGAAGGTTCCACACATGGGCTGGAACCAACTGCACATCAAGCGCCGTGCCCCCCATCTGGAGGGCATCGCCGACGGTGCCACGACCTACTTTGTCCATTCATACTATCCGGTACCGGACGATCCAGAGATTATCGCCACCACCACCGACTACGGCGGCACGGAGTTCGTCTCCAGCGTCTGGTGGCGCAACATCTTTGCGACCCAGTTTCACCCCGAGAAGAGTCAAGCGATCGGGCTGCGCATCCTCGCGAACTTCGGTAGGCTTGTCACAACGACTCATTCCGAGCTTCAGACCCTAGACGCTAGACCCTAGACGCTAGACTGGCTTCAGCGCATGCTCGTCATCCCAGCTATTGACCTTAAAGCCGGCCGGTGTGTGCGCCTCTATCAGGGCGATATGAACCAGGCCACGATCTATTCTGAAGACCCGGTCGCCACGGCTCTACGCTGGCAGAAGGAGGGGGCGGAACGGCTGCACGTCGTCGATCTCGACGGCGCGGTTTCTGGCGCGGGCGTCAACACCGGGGTGATCGAACAGATCTGCCAGG
>JBGPOI010000400.1:0-4832 GCA_041487975.1 Binatia bacterium
GCTGGTGAGAAGCCTCTGGATCCGTCTGTGAACTGTTCCGATCACAAACCCCAATATCACAATAACTACCACTCCGGTCACGGCAAAGACAGACCGCCAAAAATCCCGCGGCCCAAGCCACAGCCCAACCGTGCCGCTTCCTACCGCGAGCAAGAACACCCAGGCAACCCTGAACACTTCAGTCAGGTACTTCAGCCGTTCAGTTAGTGCTTCTTTTTGGGGCACGCCGTTTCTTCCCCTTCACGATATCTCATCCAGCAGCGCCTTCGCCTCTTGCAAGTCCGCGGTATCAAACCCCTCAGTGAACCAGCCGTAGATCTCCGCCAGCATCTGCCGGGCTTCGTCTTTCTTGCCTTGTTGTTGCCACAGCCGGCTCAAGCTCATCACCGCCCGCAACTCCAGCGACTTCGCGCTCTGGCGGCGAGCGATCTCGATGACCTTGAGAAAACACGCTTCGGCTTCCTTTTGGACGCTAGACGCTAGACACCGGAGGGCCGAATCAGCGCGGGGCACCTGCTCTCCGCTCAGGTCCAGAGGGGTAGCGAGATCCCGCCCCAGCCCGCCGTAGCGTCGGGGAGTGGGTGTCTGAAAGGCACGAGTCCCCTGGCTCTCGCCCGGCGAGGGCACGAGCAGGCGCGGCACTGCACGGGCGCGCACTTGTGGGCACGCGGGGACGCGGTGTCCACGGTGGGGGGTGAGGTGGCGAGGGTGCAGCAGTACCGCCGGGAGCAAGAAACGGCGGATCAGGAAGGACGCTGTTAACGCTCCCTTTTCGGGCGCACGACTCAGCAACCCGTCCCCCTACGGGCGGTACTCTGATTTGCTGCCGCACGCCTGACAAAATCGCGCTTCTTCTCGGTTCTCGTGCTGACACTGTGGACAACGCATCCCTCAGCCTCCAGGTTCCGGCTGAGATCTGCTCTAGCACGCTAGGGCAAAGAATCACAGAGCTATGAAAAACATTTCCCTCTCCCACAAAGGGAGAGGGAGAAACAAGGGCTGGCAAAAAGGGCGGGAAACGAAGTCAGAGCTTATCTTTCTTCTTCCGGCAATCGGTACGCGGTGCCTTCAATCAGATGCTTCGCGTCATAGTTCCATTCGCCCATCCACTTCTCGACTATGCCGTAGGCTGGACATTGGCCCCTCCACAGTTCCTCGCGCAGGCGTTCGAGGTAGACCGTTTCGTTCTTGCTGGCCGCGTTACACTGGCGGTGACGCTCCAGTCCTTCCCAAGCAATCGCAAGTAGTTCTTTGGCAAAATCAAGCAGCGTGATGCCGTGCACCCGTACGCCCAAAGCTTGACGGTGAGCGGCGAGGTAGGCCGTGACCCGTTCCTCCCAGCTCCATTTTTTGACTAGATCCCAGGCGGCCCACAGGGCATCATTCTCGTAGAAGATGCCTTTGCAGAGAGCGGGCACCGCCAGCATGAACTCAAGCGGCTGATTGTCAATACAGCGCAGTTCGAGATATTTTTTGATGCGTACTTCGGGGAAGAGGGTGGTGAGGTGCTGGGTCCAATCCTCCATGGTGGCGCGCTCGCCTTCGTGCCCTTCAACAAGAAAACGGCGGAACGGGATCCCGGTCATGTCAACCCAGCGTCCGTGACGGACGATAAAATACATGGGCACGTTGAGCGCGTACTCGGCATAGTCCTCGAAACTGACGTGGTCGGAAAAGGCAAACGGCAGCAACCCGGAGCGGCGGCGGTCGGTATCGGTCCACACATGACCGCGCATAGTCATGAAGCCGTTGAGGCTGCCGTCGCAGATCGGCGAGTTGGCGAACATAGCGATGAGGATCGGGACCAGACCCATGCCCACGCGAAACTTCATCATCGCATCGGCCTCGGTGCTGAAGTCAAAGTTGACCTGGATCGAGGCGGTCTGCTTCATCATGCGGTGGCCGAGGGTACCGACCTGCTCCATGTAAGGAGCCATGAAGTGATAGCGGGTCTTGGGAATCCATTGGATGTCATCAAGCGCACTGAGTGGTTGCATGCCGAGGTTGAGAAAGTCGAGTTCCAATTCATTGGCGGCAGCGAGCAGATGCTTGAGATGACGCCGCAATTCCTTGTCGGCACAGTGGATGGTTTCACACTGTTCGCCGGAGAGTTCGACTTGCGCGCCGGGCTCAAGGGAGATATTGGCGCGTTCGCCTTTCAAAGCGATAACGTGCCCTTCTTCTTCCTGCGGTTCCCAACCGAGAGAGTCGGCGAGGCGGTACAGAAGGCGCTCGATCCCACGTTTACCGAAATAGTGCGCGGCCCGGCCGCTGCGACGAGAGACACCGACCATCTCATATTCGGTGCCGATCTTCCACTCCTCACGTGGTTTGCTGGCCTGATAGAAATAGTCAATCAACTGAGATCGGTTCTCGATGACCTGAGCCGCTTCAGGGCTTTCGACGTATTGCGACATGGTCTCCCCCCTTGTGAGGTACTTCCCCTCCGGCCGCGAGCCGGCCTTAAAGTAGCAGACAAACGTCCTAAGGCAAGGGGTTTTCGAGCTTACTTGCTGCGGCGCGGCGATGAGCGAGGCTTGAGAAGGGTGGGCAGTGCCCACCCTTCGAGAAAGAGCTACGACTCATGACGGGGATTGCGGACGACGAACATCTCCGGCGCCGGGCGCACTGGCCGGGTGAACCATAGCGGCCGCCGGAGTCCGCCCGGTCCTGGCGCCGGCCGGGTCTTGGCCAGCCACTCTCTGTAGATCGCGTGCGATTTCACCGTATCGACGACCACGTCACCGTAGCGATCTTCGGGGTGCGCTTTTTCTACCTTGACCTTCTGATGCCAACAGTGCATGCCACTGATCGGATCGGGATGGACTGGGAAAGTCAAGTTTTGATGCACGCCGCTGTCGCTCCACCAAATGCGCGAAGAATCCGGATCGGCGCTGGGGAAGGGGCCGACCCCTTGCACCTGTCGCAGCCGCCAGCGGCCATTGTCCTCTTCGAGGTTTACCACGCCGGTGGACCAGCGGCTGCCTTGATCCTGTTGGCGACGCCAGCGGCCGAGATGATGCGAGCAGGCTACAACTCCAGGCTTGATACTCTCGGTCACCCACACGTGGTTAACAAAGTAGCCGATGTCCGTCGTCACACGCAGTAAGTCCCCGGTCTGCACGCCCAGCCGACAGGCGTCTGAGGTGTGCATCCACACCGGATTGCGGTGAGAGATCTCATTCAACCACTTGGCATTGCCTGAGCGTGTGTGGATCAGCGTTGGCAGGCGAAAAGTCGGGACGAGCACCATCTCACCCGTGGCCACATCCAGATTTTCTGTGTGCACATGGCTCTTGATGTAACCCGGGATGCGATATTCGGGCCAACCCCAGGCAACCAAGGTAGAGGAGTAAAACTCTTGTTTGCGCGAGGGGGAGGCGAACCCTTCGACGGCAGCCCCGTCGATCATCACCCCGATAGCCTTGCCCTCCTTACTGAGGGCGCCGGTTTGCGGGTCGGTCTCGCTGCCGGCGAGTTCTTGTGGACCCAATCGTCGTTCATGGCGCTGGTAGGTATCTTGGGGGATCTGAAACGCGCCATATCTGCGCATGTACTCCAGTGGGGAGAGCCCTTCCGCGGCGGCTTTCTCCGGCAGACCGGGGACGGCATTCTCGAAGATCCAGCGATAATATTCTTCGATCTTGAGTTTCTCTCCTGGCCGATAGGGAGACTCGAAGTGATGACGGATGCCGAGGCTGCCGTCCGGATCGATACGCCAGGAGAGTTCGATCCAGAACTCGTCTTCTTCCCATACCTCGCCAGGATTGGCCTGATGAGTAAACTCGACTTCCTTGCCCTGACGGCGTAAATACTCGCGCAAAACCGGCTGGCGAAACGAGAGCCACACCCCGGCGTGCGTCTCCTGGCTCTGCAGGTCGTGACGCTCTGGCGAATGACCCATCGGCAGCACGTAGTCAGCAAAGAAGGCCGTTTCACTCCAAGTGGGGGTGAGAGCGATATGCAGGCCGACTTTGCTTTCGTCGCGCAGGACTTCCATCCAAGTGAATCCGTCAGGGTTGGTCCATACCGGGTTGTAGACCCGCGTAAAATAGACAGCGAGCTTGCCCCGTCCCTCTTTAAGAAAGTGGGGCAAGAGAAAACTCATCTCATAACAGCCGAACGGATATTCCAGGGGAAAAGAGAGTTCGTTCCAGAACTTTTGCGCTGGTGGGTTTTCCCAGAACTGGGGCTGGAATTTGTTCCAGACATTGGGCGAGGTACCGCCCGGGGTGCCAACACTACCAGTGAGGACGTTGAGCAGATGAAGCACCCGCGCCACCTGCCAACCTCCCAAGTTGCCCGAGCCTGCACCACGCCAGTTATACGTCGCCAGCCGCGACCCGGCTTGGCCGGCCTGGCGCGCCACCGTAATGATCAACTCGGCCGCGACTCCGCTCTCGCGGGCGGCAAATTCCGGAGTGAACTCCGCATACACCTGCTTAAGGGCGACCATGAAGTTAGCGAAGGTCGGCTCCAGGTCGGGGTGATCCGCTTTCAGATACTCTTCCCAGTTCACCCACTGTCGCAGGAATTCGCGGTCGTAGAGATTTTCGTCGAGGATGATTTTCGCCATCGCCAGGAGGACCGCGGCTTCGGAACCGGGCTGGGTCGGCAGCCAGTAGTCTGCCATTGAAGCGGTGTTGGAGAGGCGTGGGTCCAGAACGGCGATCTTGGCGCCGGCCATCTTGCCCTCAATGATGCGTTGGGCATGAGGGTTGAAATAGTGGCCGGATTCGAGGTGCGCGCTCAAGAGCAGGATGAAGCGCGCATTAGCATGATCAGGAGAAGGGCGATCGTAGCCCTGCCAAATCTGATACCCCATACGCGCA
>JBGPOI010000401.1:0-4830 GCA_041487975.1 Binatia bacterium
TCACCATTACACACATCTGGTACAGCAACATTGCCGTGCATTGATTTTGCGTGAGTTTTCTATTTTGGCGCGATTCTTTGCACCCCTAGAAAAATCAACAGAAATCAACTACTTGACGACTTGTGTGTAAGACTCAGCGCCCCGGCTGAGGGGCGCGAACGTAGTGAGCGTCCCGCTCCAGCCGGTTGGTTAGGTTTCCTCTCCGAATCCAGCAACAGAAATACTCTACGCTCCGGTTTTAGCGATGGTCATGTAGACCTCAACGTAATCGCCTCGGTAGGCCGCCGCATTCTCACGTACCAGCGTTTCATAGGCACCGTAGTAGTGCTCGATAATATCTTGGCGCTCCTGGGGTGGTCGGTCCGCTGAGAGTGCCGCCAGAAACGTACTCTCGGTCCACGACCGCAGAGCCGGGGTGGACTCGCGGGCGTGGCGCACTGCGTCGCCATGCTGGCGAAATGCGGCGGCAAACGGACACGGTATGGTGCGCGTCTCGCACTGCTCTAAGCGCAGACCTGCACGATACACTGGACTGGCGGTGTCGGTCAGTGGCCGGGTGAACTCCTCAACGGTCCTGTAGTACTGTGGCAGGGTCATTCGCACGTATTCCTCGACGCTGATTACGCCTTCGGTGGTAAAGCGCCGCCACAGGGCATTGACGGTGTCGAACATGTTGACGCGGCTTGTGTACCGACCAGCCTCGTCCTTGCAGAAATTGACCAGCACCAGCCGACCGCCTGGCATCAGCTCACGCGCCCGCTGCAGGAGGATGGTTTCCCAGTCACGCTTTCCCTGCTCGGCGAAGGTGACCAGTTCGGCACCCGAGGCACAGACCGCATGGACGTGGTTTGTAAGGTCGCAGGGTTTGCGGCTCAGCCAATGCATCGCGGTCGCTGAGAACCCCAGGTCAAGCGTCCCTGCAGGCAGTATTTGTCGATAGAACGAGGCCGCCGAGGCCAACACGTGCACATCCTCGACCTCGTCAAGATAGCTCGGAAGTGGGGTCAGGCCGTGGATCATGCGGAACAGGCTGTTATAATCGTTACGCGGCTGGTCAGTGTAGACGATGCAGATCGACCGCTGGGGCCAGCGGTCGCGCACTGCGGTTATTGCCTGCCGCACCATGTCGAGCGATGTGCCACCGTCGGCGCAGCCCATATCGGTCAAGGTGAAGGGGGCCGAAGTGTCCCGGTCTGGCAGGCGGCGGATCGCGTCGAGCACGAGCGGTGTCGCACCGTCGATCACGTCCTTGGCACCCTTGGTGACGGCCGAATAGTAACCGCCGCCTCGCATAGCGACGTTTACAGCCTGCAATGTGCTCTCTGCCATAATGCTCACTTTCCTTCCGCTGAAGCTGTCTCTTTCGCATTGAAACCTAACGCTCGCCGTCTCGGGCCGCCGCCCAGATGGGTCCTTTCACATTCATTCAGAACCGCACGCGGGCGGCGGTCACGAGCACGGCGTGGTTAGACAGCGAAGCTCCCTTAGGAGGGCACGCCTTCTCTTTTGCCCTCTCTCCTTTTCCCCTAGAACCCCCACCTGTAGGCTCAAGCCCACTCGTATAACGCACCGATCAGCGTACCGGCGGTTATATCAAGCTCTGCCTCAACCGCGGCAATCCTACCATCGGAGAAGTGATTGACCCCACGCAGTCGCCGCTTGTGGTTGTCGATATTTTCTGTCGTCCCTTGGGAGCTGAGGGCGACGGGATCCCCAGTGGTCGGCCATGTCATCCCACAATAGGTATACGTTCTACTCTTCGCGCCCGGCACGATTACAACGGACATTGTTCCACGGTGGAGACCCGCCATCTCCCCCGTCACTGGTCCCTCGAAATTCACCTGCACGGCAATGGTATTGCCTGGTCCGGGTGTGAACGTTGGTGGTGCCGACTTGAGCGAAAATTCCCCAATCTTTTTTCCCTGTGCCATAGGATGTTCCTCCTTCGGTTGCGTAGTTGGTTGCTGGACCCTCTTTCTTCATGCTCCGTCCGAGGTGACAGGGCACGCGACGGTGGTGCACGTGCCTCTGGTGTCGTTGTCCGAGCGGTGCCCGTTTGCCGTGCCCACCTCATGATGGAGTGCTCATAAAATATGACCAATGTTCAACCCTGTAGGTTGAGAACTGTCTAACGGTCCCAGTCACCGTTTGCCGCCCAAACCGAGACCCCTCAGGTCTATCCCAAACTGCAAGCGGGCGGCAATACGGTGCAACGGGTTGGTTAGGTGCTCCAGCGTGACACCGCGAGTTTCTAGGTCCGACCAGCCCCGATCAGCATCTCGACACTCATCACTAGTCGCCCATTGGCTTCGAATGGCGCGAGGCGTGCCTGCACCTCCTCCCGTACTGCCTGTCGACTTGAGTTAGGCAGCGCGCGATAGGCCTGTGGCAGGCTACCCGCCGCTTCCTCAATGGGAGCCCAGTAGTCGTCGAAAGACTCGAAGCTGCTCTCGCGGGTCTCTCGCGTCACGCTGATCTCACGAAAGCCGGCCAGAGCCAAGAGCCTTTCGAGACGCTCCGCGTCCGCCAGCGCAAACGACAGGTGCAGCACCTCCCGCTGCTCAGGCAGATACCGGCTGAGTATTTCCGCGAGGACACCCCACATCGGCGCGCGCTCGCGGGTGGAGATGACGCATACAGCGGCACGACGGCGCGGGCGGAGCACACGGCGGAACTCTTCCAAGCCCCGGGCGGGATCGGGGAAGAACATGAGGCCGAGTTGACAGATCACGGAATCGAAAGTGCCGTCGGCGAATGGCAGTGCTTGACCATCTGCTACTACTGGCCGGAATCTCGAACCGGCAAACCTGGTATGTGCTGCATTGAGCATCGCCAACGAAATGTCGGCGCCGACCACGAGTCCCGAGAGCCCGACCTGGGCAAGCGCCATCACCGCTGCCTCGCCCGGTCCTGTCGCGACGTCAAGTATTCGGTCAGCCGCGGCGACCTCGGCAGCAGCCAATACAGCCGGCACGAAGAGACGAGACCAATCCCCGACATACCGGTCGTACGCGGAGCGGTCGACGTGTCGTCCCACTGCCGCGTGGAATCCTGGTCCGAAGTTTACACCCCTTAGTCCCTCACGGTTTTCCGGTGTATCCATAACCCTCTCCGCGCTGCGTGCCTACATCGATGAGTTGTCTGTTCCCATCACGGATATCAGGCAGTTCTCGTTCCACAAATAGGCATAATCTTCTTATCTACTTTGAGCGCCTAACGCTCGCCGTCTCGGGCCGCCGCCCAGACGAGACTTTTCAGATTCATTCCAATCCGCAAGCGGGCGGCGGTCACGTGCACGGCGCTGGTTAGCAAACTACAAAGGGAAATACTTGGCACCACGAGTCTTCCCCTCCATCCGAAGCTTCTCTCCTACTAAGGGACTTACCACCACTTGAACCATACGTTTATTCATACCAAGAATGTCGGCAACTTCAGTTACACGCAGTCCTGGTTGCTTCTGTAAAAGTTCAAGAACGTCGCGCTGTGCTGTTTCGAAATAATCGTCAACGCTAAGCCGCGTACTCCGTGGGTACCATTGATCGAGAAGCACTGAAAGCTTGTCTTCAAGCTCGGAGAAACTGGCGTACTGGATACGGTCCAGTCCACGGATATCGCTCGGAACCTCTCTGATATCCGTCCTATCTGGGTTAAAAGAAATATACCAATCGTCCGAGGTTGCGAGCGCGATTCCAAGCTCTAGTGTGACGTTCGGATTCCATGAAGATATGTCAAAAAGAGAGAAATCTGAACCACGTATGTAGCTGATGATCTTCTGCAGGATGTGCATATTCGTGATCTTCTCATCGGCAAAAATAAACTTCACACCAAATGCCTTTTCTAGAGAAGAATAGACCTTACGGTAGTCTCGTTGATCATAAAGATTGTACGCGTAAGCGACGAAAATCTGCTTGGTCAGGTTCTCGCGTGGCTGCGGCACGATGCCTCCCGATTTGTTTGCTAACGCGCCCGCTCAGGGGCAAGGCCCCAACTGAGACTGTTCATGTTCATCCCAAACCGCAAGCGGGGCCGTGTCCCCTGGAGCGAACAGTTAGGCGCCGCTCGCTGGCACCTCCGCTCCTCGGCGGCGGTTCTGCTCCGGGTCTTTACGGGTATCTAAAGAGCTTGCAGGTAACGAACCCGCGCGTTTGACGGTTAGTGTCCCGCCCCTATTTCTTCAACTCGATAATCAGAACATGAGCGTCAGTGGTCCCCACGTTCTCCGAAGCGTGCGTTTGTGCCTCAGTCCACGTTGCCCCGCCAGCCTTGAGCTCCGCCTCTGTAGTTTTGCCATCAGGGGCAGTGAACTTTGTTTTGCTGGTGCTTAGAGGATATACGAAGCCAGCTGGGTGCGAATGCATTGCCGCTTTCTCGCCGGGTTTGGCCTGAAAATCGAGTACCCGCACTCGGTCATTTTCCAGCAGCACTTTGGTGGTATTCGGCGCCACTTTCATCAGATCTTGCGCCTTTGCCGTCTTCGCGGCAACCACCAACACCAAGGTAGCCAACAGAACGCCTACAGTAAGATGGGTTAAGGGTTTCATGATTGATGCTCCTTTTCTTTTCGAGAATTTAGCTGTGTGTTTTACAGTTGTGAGAACTACCACAACCTTAAAAGCTCTGTTTTATTCCTAAACTTAGATCACCTCCTGAAACATCACCTCCTTTCCAGCCGCTAAGCAAAATGTCGCTTAACGTATAAGCCGTTAAGCTGCGCCGGGCAACACGTTGACTTCGATCTGGTACTGTCCCCACCTGCCCGGTGTCAGCTTCAACGGCCGGTTGGACATGCGGCCGTGAGGGTTGGCTATGGGGATTTGAACCTGCCCCTCA
>JBGPOI010000402.1:0-4825 GCA_041487975.1 Binatia bacterium
CAGGCCGTGAGGCCGAGCGCGATCAGCCGGATGCGATGCCAGCGATCGGCGAGCCAGCCGAGGGGGATGCCCATGAAGCTGTAAAACAGAGCGAAGGGGAGGGCGCCTAGCGCGCCAAGTTGCGTGTCGGTGAACTGGAGGTCAGCCTTGAGCAAGGGGAAGAGAATGTACACTACCTGACGATCGGTGAGATTCAACACGTTGACGCAGAACAGCACGCCCAGGACATAGTAGGGATAACGAGAGGTGAGGTCTGCGCGCAGCATACATTCCTCCAATGGGGGCTGGGTTGGTTGAAGACGTGGGTATTCTTGCCAGCCCCTAATCCCCAATCTTTAACCCCCTTCTTCGTACTTGACCTCGACCAAAAACAAGCCTTGCGGCGGGGCGTTTAGTCCCGCGCGTGCACGGTCACGGGCGGCCAGGATGCAGGCGAAGTTCTCAACGCTCAGCGCCCCACGGCCGACATCGACCAGCGTCCCGACAATGTTGCGCACCATGTGGCGCAGGAACGAACGCGCCTCGACCTCATACACGAGAAAATCGTCCGCGTGACGGATCGTACTGCGCAGGACTGTCCGGTGAGGGTTGTGCTCGGCCGAGTCGGCTCCCTGGAACGAAGAGAAATCGTGATCGCCGACCAGTAACCCAGCCGCCCGGTCCATGTCACCGCGATCGAGGGGAAAGGGTACGTGCCAGGAGTAGCGCGCCCAAATGGCTGAGGACCAGGGATGATTCCAGATGCGATAGCGATAAGTCCGACTGCGTGCATCGCGACGAGGATTGAAGGTGCCAGAAACTGCTTCGAGGCGAGTGACCACGAAGTCATGTGGCAAGAGCGCATTGAGACTACGCTGAAGGCGATAGAGATCCGCTACCTTCTCGTTCTTGAACGAGGCAACCTGTCCGAGGGCATGCACTCCAGCGTCGGTCCGACCAGCCACGCGGACACGCACTGGTTCATTGAGAAGCCGCCCGAGTACTGCTTCAAGCGTACCTTGGAGCGTCACGGCGTTCTGTTGTAACTGCCAGCCGTGGTAGTTCGTGCCGTCGTACTCGAGGGTGAGTTTGAGGTGCAAGATCTTTTATAGCGTCGGGACAATACACGAATTGCCCCGACTAGTCTGTTAACGTTCGTTTTCAGAGAGAGAACCCACCTTTCCCTCCCCCTTGGATGCCCGCGAAAGCGGGAATCTAGCACCACTACATCCTTGCTACGGCTTCACCGGCCCGCCGCGATGCTTCCGGTAGATCTGGTCACGCCAGGCGAAGATCGGAGCAAACTCTGAATTCTGCGCTACCGGGTCGGTAAACCGCGCCCGCACCGGCGCTGGGAAAAAGAACAAGTCATCCGGTGGCGGATTCACTACTGCTAATATGCTGGCGGTGGTGAGATCAGCACGGGTGAACGTGGTTCCCACCAGGTAGTTGCGCCCAGCCAGGGAGTGCTTGAGGATCGTCAGTACTCGCCCCACCGCCGCCCTGGCGTGCTCCTCGGCATACGCTGAGTACTGGTACTTCTGGCCCATAAACTGTCCGCCCTGGCGCATCTGTGGGTCGTCCGAGCGCAAAAACTTGCCGAGAATGAGCAGCCGGCCCTGCGGTCCCAACACCCAGTCCATAAGTTCTTCCCACATCATGACCTCAGCACGTTCTTTGTCCGAGGCCGGCATCAACGCGGGTTGGGGTTTCTGGTCCTCCAGCCAATTAAGAATGGCAGTCGAATCGGGAATGACCGTGCCATTCACCAACAGCACCGGTACCTGAGCCTGGCTGGTCTGTTTCTTCAGATCTTCTTCGCCGACGCCGATCTGGTAGTCTTGCTTGGTATACGGCACCCCTTTGAACTCGAACCCCCAACGGGCCCGTTCGGACCAGGGTGATTGGTACAACTGAATCAGCTTCGCTGTGTCCATCGCTTATCCCTCCTTCGTGGGCGCGCCGGCAGCATCATACCGCAGCCTGGCTTTCCTGCACAGCCAGGTCTTTCCACTCGGTGAGCAGCCGGATAAACGGCTCCCAGCCGAGGCGTCGCCGCCTGGCCTCGATGTGTTCCTGGTACGGACTGAGGAGCAGTTCCGTGTACAAGCGCTGAATTGCTGCGGCCAGAGCGGGCGGCTCCGGTTCGGCAATCAGACCGGTGTGTCCGTCCTCGACCGCCTCGGCGAGCCCGCCGACGCGTGAGACGATCACCGGCTTGCCGAATCCATAAGCCAGAGCGATCGACATGCTCTGCGAGGCCGCACGGTAGGGAAGCACTAGCGCGTCGGTCGCGGCGAAGAGGTCTGGCCACTCCGGTTCTGGGATGTAGCGATTGATCATGTGGACACGAGCTGTGAGGTCGAGTTCCTGCACAAGGGTTTGATACGACTCCAGCGAGTCATAGAACTCTCCGGCGATGAGTAAGGTGACTCCGAGGTTCGCCGGCACTTGGGCGAGCGCCCGTAACAGGAGATCGACCCCCTTGTACTTGCGGACGTAGCCGAAAAACAGCAGTACCCGGCCGGAGACGCCCAGACGGTGCTGGGCCGCGTCTCGTGCGGGCAGCGCGTGGGCGGTTGGCAGCAAGGGATAGTCCACGAGACGCACGACCGTGCCCGGGGCCACTGCAGTCATTAGGTCATGTTCAGAGCGGGAGTGGACGATAACGCCATCGCACTGCCGTGCGACCAATCGTAGAGCCGCGTCCTGGCCGGGCAGTGGTTCATGCGGTCGCGTATTGTGAGAAATCAAGATGCGAGAGGCTGTGGGGGAGGTGCGCTTGAGGCGGGTCATGATCGTGGCATAGCAAGGGGCAAAGAACGGATGCCACCATTGGAACGTGACCAGGTGTGGCTGTAAGCGCGCGATGGTGTGGGCCGTCCGCCACCAACTCAACGGGTTGATGCTGTCGATACAGACCCGTGCCCGTGAAGGAATATCTCTTGTAGTGATATCGTACTGACTGCGACCGGGGAAGAGCAAAGCGGGATACAGGCGGCTGAAACTGATCCGGGCGACGGTGTGTCCAGCTTGGGACAACGCCTGCGCCAGAGCATCATTGTCGATGGCAATGCCCCCACGCAGAGGGGCTGAAGGACCGACGAGCACGAAACGCATGGCCGATGCCAGGGGACGTTCTCTCAGCGGATATGGCGCACCACAGTCGCATCGCTGGTATGGTGCAAGTTTTCGATGACCTCGGCAATGCCGTAATCCTCGCGTCCGGCATTCGAATAGATGAGCAACTCCGCCAGCAGGCCGAAGATAATAAATTGAATGCCGGTGAGCAAGAAAAAAATGCCCACCAGAAAGAGCGGTCGATTGCCAATCCACTGTCCCCGCAGCCAGCCGATTCCGAGCTCCAGCGAGATGAGGAAGCCCACCACCTCGCAGCCCAGGCCAAACAGGCCGAAAAAATGCAGCGGTTTGTACGTATAACGCCCCAACATCAGTAACGTGATGAGATCGAACAATCCACTCAATGGCCGTGACCAGCCATAGCGTGAGCGGCCAAACCGCCGCGGAAAATGCTGGACCGGAATTTCACCGATCGTGAACCCGCGGTGGCGGGCGATGACCGGGATAAACCTGTGCATCTCGCCATACAACCGTAATTCCTGCACCACCTGGCGGCGATAGCCTTTGAGCCCACAGTTCATATCGTGCAGCTTCAGCCCGGTCAGCACGCGCGTTACGGCGTTGAACATCCGCGAGCCGAGCACGCGGGTCCACGGGTCTTGGCGGTCCTGTTTCCAGCCGCACACCACATCGAACTTATGGGTGAGTTGATTGAGCAAGCGCGGGATTTCCTCGGGCGCGTCCTGCAAGTCTCCATCCAGGGTGATGAGAAAATCGCCACCCGCGCGAGCGAAGCCTTGGGACAATGCCGCGGCCTTGCCATAATTACGACGGAAGCGCACGGCGCGCAGATGAGGATACTCAGCCGCCAGCTCCCGTAGTACGGTGGGAGTTTCATCTGCGCTGCCATCATCGACCAGGATGATTTCATAAGGCCGGGAGAGAAGCTTCAACGTCGCCTCGATGCGTTGAATCAACTCCGGCAGCGCCGTGGCTTCATTGAGGACGGGTATGATGACGGAAATGCTCTCCCCCCCCATAGTTCAGACTCCCTTCAACGCGTGTCCCCGGGTGTTGCCCCAACCTTGCTGTTCCTGGGGGCAGAGATCCCTCCCTGTCCTGGCGGTGTGACGGGAATCGCTTTCCGCAACCCGGAGAGGAATCCGACTGTCCAGGCCGCGTGACCCGGGAGCAGAATAGGTAAGAGACTCAAGTAACGCAGCAGCGCGGGCCGGTTGTTGACCAAGAGCCGGCCCACAGTGCGAACCACGCGCACCAGGGGCAAACTGTAGACGAGGCTGGGGTGGCGAATGAAGACCTGTCCCTTAAGCGCGACTGTCTGGCGAGCGACCGCGGAGCCGAAGCCCAGCAATCGCTGATGACGCAGGAACCTAAGGAAGGCGGTGCGGTTGATGTGTTCCACGACAATGGCAGGGTCGAAGAGAATGCGCCCCCCCTGCTGACAGAGGAGGAAATTAAACACTAAATCCTCGGCCCCAGGCGGAACGGGGACAAACGGACCCACGGTAGTAAAAACCTCACGGCGAAAACAGACGTTGCAGTGGGGAACCATCGTGACCAGACGCGGCTCGCCGGTCGGCAAGAACTCATTGAACTCGATCAAATAACTCGCTGTTCCCACTGCACTTGCGGGAGTACCGTTTCCCACTGCCCCGCCGACGGCGGCGTAGTCCCCTTCTCGATGACGGGCCAGCAAACGGCTGAGCCAATCGGGCGGGACGATACAGTCATGATCGGTAATGGC
>JBGPOI010000403.1:0-4819 GCA_041487975.1 Binatia bacterium
GAACACGAGGTTCGCCCCTACAAAGGAACTGGTAGCGTATTTATGGCGCATTGTCCTTAGCTTTGATTCTCAGCGGGGAAATCTTACATCAGCAGCCCTGTCCCTGACAAGTCAAAGCAGGATTCTGACCAGGGTTAAGCCTAGGAGGCCGGCGACATCCTGCTATTTTATCTGGATCATCCGTGCTTCTTAGAAGATGCCTCGGTCCAACCGCTTTTCTTCGCCTCAGACCTCCCGGAAGGCAAAGCGGGGGTCTGCGGCCCGGACGTAGACCTCGGGCAAACCCAGCTCTTTGCGGACCATATTGGTTCCCTGGACCAGAGCCACGCTCTTGTAGAAGGCGATGCGGCGTGAGAGACCCTCGCGGCCAAAGCCGCAGTCCGCGGTGATGACCAAGCGCTCGGGCGGCACATACTCCAGCGCCTTGCGGATCAGGTCGGCAATCACCTGCGGCGGCTCCACGGTAGTGACGGTATGGTTGATCACGCCAATGGCGATCTTCTTGTCGGTCTGGTGATACTTGAGCAAGGGCAGATCGCGGCCGTGGTTGCTGGCACACTCCAGGGTTAAGACGTCCGCATGCAGTTGTAACAGATGGGGGAGCGAGCGCTCGTAGCTCGGCCGCTCCCAGTAAAAGCTCTGCTGGTTGGGGTTCCCCCAGCAGGTGTGCGCCCAGATTTCTGTCTTAATCCCCTCGACCTCGCGGTTGAAGGCCTTGGTGTAGAACTCCAGGTCCTTGTCCGTGGCTGGCGGGGTGGCGCAGCACGCGAAGTGGTGGGGCGGCTCTTCCACCTGGATGACTGGGCACCCGGCCGCAGCCACTTCTCTTAATTCCTCATTGAGGGCGGCGGCGAGGTCCATGACCAGGTCCTGGTCATTCTTGTAATGCTCATTCCACAGCATTACCGGCAAACAAGTGGCGCTGATAGCACCGAACTTGACCGGTTTGTCGGTCATCTTCTGCGCGGTCTTCCATACTGCGGCGTAATGCAGCGGCCCACGGGTAATTTTGCCCACCACTGCAGGCGGCTGATACGCCTCCTGCACTTCGTAGAGGATGTGGCCCGGCTTGATGTCCGCGTAGTCGAGAAAGTGTGAGCTGTCACGAAACCCAGCAATGCCGTTGAGTCGCTCGATGACATAGAAGAACCAGGAGCGCCCACCCACCTCCAGGTCAAACCGTGCGTCCCCATCGGTCAGGATGTCGAGGCCGGCCCGCTCCTGCTCAGTGAGGTAACAGGCGACGGCATCCATGTACTGCTCGCGGTAGAGCGAATCGCCGAGGGCGACCTTGAATGGCCGGCCGCGCAGACTTTCGGTGAACCACGATGGCCGGGGAAACGACCCGATCATGGCCGTGGGGAGCTGCTTGTCTTTCGTTGCGTTGAGCATTGGGATCTCTCCTCTGGGTCAGATAGGTGGATCATACACCCGGAACCGGGCACGGCGTCAATTGGCCGATAAGGGGAGGCCGCTCACCTCAATCACGCACCCGAAGCTGGCCGCCTGACCTGCCAGGCAATGGCGTGCGGCTTGTACGGAGACAGAGGAAGTGAGAATGAGGGTCAAGTCTTGCAGTGCCACATTTCCAGGAAAGAACAAGAGCGATGCATAATTGCCAGACTTGACCTCTATATCCCCTGATCTTTCAAAAGCTCATGTTTCTCTTGTACGGAAGTTTCAGAACTTTCAGGGTTGCCTCAAGCTGCTCGAACTCAGGATCTTTATGCACCAGCGTGGCGTCTCGCTCTTGTGCAAGTGCGGCAATCCACGCCTCGGCTACAGAGAGACGATGCGTGGCTTTGAGTTGCCCTGCAAGCACCGTGAGTGCTTCTGTCGATTCCACCCGCGACACAGGCAGAGCCGCCATTAACTGCACACGCTCGTGGGCTTCCTCCTGCCCTCGCTCCTGAAGACTGATATAGTAGACTTCCATAAAGCTGATAAATGAGACCAGAAGGCTGACCTCGCCTCGCTTGGCTTGTTCCAGCAAGGTCTGGACGTCATCCGCCCCGGCTTCGTCCTCGATCAGAGTTAGCACCGCCGAGGTATCAAGCACGTAGCGAGGTGGAGGTTGACTCATTCCGTTCCCGGTCCTCTCGTCGCGACTCTAACAACTTTTCAACGAGGCGTTCACCTTTTCCTCTCCCACGTAAAGCCTGAATCGGGTCCACTAGGTGATGATCTTCCACGCTCCCTTCGTCAAGATACGTGAGGATGACCTCAGTTCCATCCCGGGGAGTGAGCTCCGGCTGCGTAAAAATCAGCGCCCCATTCTTATAAATCGCTCGCACGACTTGTAATCTCATGATTGCGCCTCAGTCTCGTTTCGTAAGAGAAATCCTAGCATACATTGCCCACTATACCGATAGTTGGAAGGTGGGTCGTCACTTTCCGCATTTATGATCAAGTCGTGCGTTGCCACATTCCCGGGAAAGCAAAAGAGCGAGGTGTGATTGCCAGACTTGACCCGAATCTCCCTCATATTGAACCGAGGAGGACAAGGAGTGCCCAGCCCAATGACATCAGGTCAGGAAGGACCCTGTCCTTGCGAGAAGCGTCAGCGACGAAGCGATCTTCAACAAAACAAGGATTGCTTCGCTTCGCTCGCAATGACCCTCTGGCTTAACTACATGGCATTGGGACACAGCCCGGCGGATCGGCTGTGAGCTTCAGGTTGTGGAAGTCGCGCGCGATAACATTGGCATCCGCATCTGTGTTATGGTGCGGATTGTCTCAAATAACACGTGGCGACCATGAGGGGACCGCGTAAGTGGCAGTCATCCAGACCAACTTCGCTCAACTTGCGGAGCGTGACGAGCAGAAACCCGACACCAACACCGCCGTGCATATCGCCACGGTGCAGGGCATGGTTCAACGCACCCTCTATCCAGGCGAGGATACCGCGCCGCCGGCCGTCGATCAGTACGACTGCATCGTCGTCGACGAGTGTCATCGCGGCTATCTGCTCGACGGTGAACTCTCCGATACCGAACTCGGCTTCCGCAACTTCGAAGACTACATCTCCAAGTATCGCCGCGTGCTGGACTACTTCGACGCCTGCAAGATCGGTCTCACTGCCACTCCGGCCCTGCACACCACGCAGATCTTCGGCGCGCCGATCTACACCTACAGCTACCGCGAAGCGGTGATCGACGGCTACCTCGTCGACCACGAGCCACCGGTGCAGATCAACACCGAGCTGTCCACGAGCGGCATCAAATGGAAAGTCGGCGAACAGGTCTCCGTCTACGATCCGCGCCGTAACCAGATCGACCTCTTCACCACAAGGTCATCACCGAACCGTTCAACCAGGTCGTCTGCAACTACCTGGCACAGGAACTCGACCCCTCTTCGCGCCAGAAAACCCTGATCTTCTGCGCCACCGACGCCCACGCGGATCTCGTCGTGAACTTGCTCAAGCAGGCGTTCAGGAACCACTACGGCACCATCGACGATAATGCCGTCATCAAGATCACCGGCGCCGCCGACAAGCCGTTGCAACTGATCCGCCGCTACAAGAACGAGCACAACCCGAACGTCGCTGTCACCGTGGACCTGCTGACTACCAGCGTGGATGTGCCCGAGATCTGCAACCTCTTGAGCGAAGCCAACGCCCGCGACTTCGAAACCCGCGCTGGCATGCCGCCCGAGGCCTTCATTCAGAAGCTTCGCGCCATGCCGCTGGCGCGACATCGCGGCCTGGTTCACGCAGAACCCCGGCCTCGGCGAGATCCTCGACCGTAAGGGAGAAGGGTTTGCGGCCCCGGTCTTCATCTCCGAGCATCCCGACCAGTTGCTCGGCGTCGCACGTGGCTACGGCAAGGCCAAGAAGCCGGATGACTACCTCAAGGAGTTCACCGCCTTCATCAACAGCCACCGCAACGACATCCCGGCGCTGCTCACCGTACTCACCCGTCCGCGCGAACTCACCTGCAAACAACTGCGTGAACTCGCCTTGGAATTCGACAAGGCCGGCTACAGCGAACCAATCTCGCCACCGCCTGGCGCGAGAAGACCAACCAGGACATCGCCGCACGCATCGTCGGCTACAATCCGTCAGGCTGCCATCGGCGATCCACTGCTGCCCTACGAGCAGCGTGTGGACAACGCCTTGCAGAAGATGCTCGCCTCGCGCGCCTGGACCACGCCGCAGCGTCAGTGGCTGCAGAAGATCGCCGCCCAGACCAAGGCCAACCTCATCGTCGACCGCGCCGCGCTCGACGACCCGGACCTTGTCTTCAAGCGCGAAGGCGGCGGCTTCGCCCGGCTCGACCGCATCTTCGGCGGCGAACTCGCGCAGGTGCTCGAAACGTTCAACGATGCCCTGTGGGAAGATACAGCGGCATGATGTCATTGTGAGGAGGGTGAGAGCGTGTCTGCAAACCGGAGAGTATGTGTCATTGCGAGGAGCGTGAGCGACGAAGCAATCTCTGTTCTAGGCAAAGATTGCTTCGCTACGCTCGCAATGACAGGCACGGTTTGTCATTGCAAGGAGCGTGAGCGACGAAGCAATCTCTGTTCCAGGCAAAGATTGCTTCGCTACGCTCGTAATGATAGGGACGGCTTGTCATTGCGAGGAGCGTAAGCGACGAAGCAATCCCCCTGGGGAGCAAAGATTGCTTCGCTGCGCTCGCAATGACAAGATGCACTACGTTCGCAATGACGATAGGCTTGGCAAGTGGGAAAGCAATATTGCATCTACATCATGACCAATAGGCACAATACCGTCCTGTATACCGGCGTCACCAGCAACCTAAAGAAGAGAGTCTACGAACACAAAGAGAAATTGATTGAAGGATTTACCAAGAGATATAAC
>JBGPOI010000404.1:0-4801 GCA_041487975.1 Binatia bacterium
AGGGCGAGGTGGCACGAAGTGTGATTATGTACTAGCGAGCAGCAGTCAGCTTCCAGGGGTAGCGTGCGCTGCGCGCACGTCGGTAGCGCCGCCGGGTTCTCTTCGTGCGCATGGCGTACGCTACTGAGTTCTTCTCTCTCTCCCACTTCTACGGGAGAAGGGACCTAAACCCACGGTAGGTCATTTATGCCGAAACGCAAAACCATCTCCGTCGAAAACACCGCCCAGGCGTACCTCGAACTGCTCCGAGCGATGGGCGTGAAATATTTCTTCGGCAATGCCGGGACGGACTTTGCCTCGCTTATCGACGGCTTTGCCAAGTTTGCTGCCGAAGGGAAAACCACTCCGATCCCCATTCAGGTGCCGCACGAATTCTGCGCGGTGAGCATGGCGCACGGCTACCACTTGGTCACTGGCGAGCCGCCGCTGGTGATGGTTCACACCACGGTAGGCACGGCCAACGCGTTGTGCGGTCTCATCAACGCCGCCCGCGCGCATATTCCCCTGGTGCTCTCGGCCGGACGCACGCCAATCACCGAAGCCGGCAGCCTCGGCAGTCGCGACCTGCTCATTCACTGGGCGCAGGAGTCATTCGACCAGGGTGCGATGGTGCGCGAGTACGTCAAATGGGACTACGAGCTGCGTTCGTTTACTCAGCTTGAAACCGTGGTGCGCCGCGCTTTCGCCATCGCCATGAGCGAGCCCAAAGGGCCGGTCTATCTGACCCTGCCGCGCGAGATCCTGGCCGAACCGCACAGTGAGTTCGCCTTTGCAGATGAGGAGATCGCGCCCTCACCGGTGACCACCACGTTCCCTGATCCCGACCGCGTCGAGGAAGTTGCCGCGCTGCTGGCGCAAGCGTCGCATCCGCTGATCATCACTCGTACATACGGCCACAATCCTGCGGCGGTGCCCGCCTTGGTCGCGCTGGCTGAATCGTTTGCACTCCCAGTGATCGAGTATCCGTTTCCCGCGCACGTCAACTTTCCCGCCGGTCATCCGCTGCATCTTGGGTTCGACTCTAGTACGCTCCTGCCCAAGGCGGATGTGATCCTGGTGATCGACTGCGACGTGCCCTGGGCGCCGTCCCTGCACAAACCCAGCGACGATGCCTGGGTCATTCACCTCGGCGTCGATCCTCTGCACAGCCGCTACCCGGTGTGGGGCTTTCCCGCAGACCTGGCCGTGGCCGCGAACTCCGCAGCCACCGTGCCGCTCTTAACCGCCGCGTTGCAAAACCTTCGTCCCGGGCGCGAAGAAGCCATCGCGCACCGCTTCGAGCGGCTCAAAAAAGAACACGACGCGCAGCGAGCGAACTGGCAACAGGACGCCGCGGAAAAGGGACGCTCACAAGTGTTGACGTTCGAGTGGGTCTCATCCTGCCTCAACCAGCTCAAAGACGACGACATGATCTTCGTCAACGAATACGATCTCAGCCTGCGTCACATCGAGTTTAATACTCCGGGGTCCTATCTGGGCTTTTCTCCGGCCGGCGGACTAGGCTGGGGTGTCGGCGGCGCGCTTGGCGTCAAACTCGGCGCTCCCGAGAAGACAGTGATCTCGGTGGTAGGCGACGGCACGTATCTGTTCAGTGTACCCAGTGCGTGTCACATGGTGTCAGCCATGTATAACCTGCCGATCCTGATCGTGGTGTGCAACAACGGCGGTTGGAGTGCTACGCAACTCGCAACGCGTGGCGTGCATCCGCAGGGCTGGGCCGTGCGCACGGAAAACTTTCCGTTTGGCCGCTTCGCGACCCAGCCAGCCTACGAGATGTTCGCGCAGGCCTGCGGCGGGCACGGTGAGGTGGTGCGCAGCCCACAAGAACTGCCCGCCGCGCTGCGCCGCGCTTTACGCGTGGTGCGTGAAGAGCAGCGGCAAGCTTTGGTGAACGTGGACGCGGCAATGTCCGTGGGTTCGGCGTTCACTAGCAGACTGTGAACTGCATCTCGCAGTGTC
Organism: Binatia bacterium; assembly: GCA_041487975.1. Classification (GTDB taxonomy): domain Bacteria; phylum Desulfobacterota; class Binatia; order Bin18; family Bin18; genus JACQEL01. Next base: position 1,960 of record JBGPOI010000404.1, read on the forward strand.
AGCGCTCGCGCTTTGGGGGGTAGGCACCGCTTTGCTTTTGCCCACCCGACCCGGACTCTTATCCTCCCTTCCTTGACTCCCTCAGAAGCCCTTGACTCCCTTGTCCAGTTGTACGCCAAATGTGTTCAGCGCCATGGACACCAGGGTGTACTGGCCAACCGCAAACACTACGTCCATGAGCTGTTCAGTGTTGTAACGCTTGCTCAAGGTCGCCCAGGTCGTATCACTGATAAAGGCATCCGCGTGCAACTCGTGGGCCGCGCGTAACAGGGTGGCGTCGAACGGCTCCCAGCCCTCAGCGTCCGGCCCTTCCTTGATCCGCGCGATCTCCACATCGGTGAGGCCCGCGGCCTTACCGAATATCACATGTTGCCCCCACTCATATTCCGCTTGGCAGAGCCAGCCGGTGCGCAAAATCAAGAGCTCCCGTTCCCGGGGCGGCAAGGTCGACGTGTTGCCCATCACGTGATAGCCCCAGACCCCGAACTTCTTCGAGGCTTCCCAATGCCGGGCGAGGGTGCCGCGCACATTGTAGACCCGCCCCTCCTCATGGACGGGTTCAAGCACCTTGCGTTGCTCGTCAGTCCACTCCGCCTCTGTAAGCGGTGCAATACGCGGTTGTGACAGTTTCATCCTACCTTCCTCCTTCGAGAATTTTTTCGAGAAGCGACAGTGAGTCGCAGCCAAGGGCATTATCACACAGAAGGGCTACGCTGGCGAACGCCTTGCGGCTGAGCGGCTGGCGGAACGCCGGTCCGTTCCAACCGTTTGTCTAGCCAGCTAACGTCATTGCGATTGCGTGGAAATTCCTGGCTTACCAGAGAAACGGGATCAGTCTGCACTGGACTCTCTCCGTATAGGCGTCGTAGCCTTTCAGTTCTCGCCTCAGGAACTGTTCCTCGACCAGGATCCGCAGAACGAGCACCCCGATCGGAACGCTCGCCAGCAAAGCAGCGGCGTACGACTCCAGCCACAGGGGCATGCCGACTAGCAGGGGGACAGCGCCCGCATACATCGGGTGTCGCACCATGCCGTAGACTCCGGTATCGATTACCGTTTGTTGTCTTTCTTCCTGATGCTTCACCACCGGCGCCGCGAAGGCGTTCTCCTTCAAGGCGAGGGAGATGATCCACCAACCCGCGACAAAAAGGATCAGCCCCAAAGACGACACGAATGTTTCGGGCTTGCCCATCAGGTGAAATCGGAACACGTCCAGAGGAATGAAAACAACCAGACCGCAGAACGTGGCGACCAACAGGAGCAGGACGATCTTGTCCGCAAGCGGCTGTCCCTTCTGTATGGGTGGCTTGAGGCGTTCGTTGAGCAAGTCCTTGTGGCCGGGGAAGAGGCTAACCGTGCTCGCCACCGTGGCAACGAAGACCACGCCGAGGAACACCCAAGCACGCCACCACGCCAAAGTACCTGCTGGCAACAATAGCAGGACACCGAAGATGGCCACATTGATAATGATGCCGACGATCAATTTGAAGATGAACATGTGTGCTTTACCGTCGCCGTGACGCGTCTTCCTCAGAGCCTGGCCGGCTAACGTCTTAGGGATAAGCTGCAACCGGCAGCGCAGCCACCATACTCCGCCCCACTGAGAACCACAACGAACAGTCATAACGGGGGGCGTGGCACTGACGGCCGGGTGGCAGCTTATCCCGGGGTTGGACGGCACCACCATCCTACCAAAAGACGGGGTCAAGTCTGGCAAATGAGCAGCTTCTTTATTTTGCCCTGCCCGGCGCACTATCAAGCGTGTCATGATCGCAGGGACCATCTCAAAGCGTGCGGCCGGCGGTTGGGAGAATCAAAGGAAAGGTGCTTGACTTGTTTCTCCCCTCAATCGAACATTGCCGCCAGTTCGGCGTACGCCTGCGCGACGTGCAAATCGTCTTGGAATAGTTTAGGACCGTTTCGCCGGCTTCTTGGTCGCCTTGCCAACGGCTTTTGCCGTCTTTGCTGCTGTCCGCTCGTCTCCACCAGGGCGCGTGAAGATCCCGCGATCCTGCATGAGCCTGATCTGACGCCGCGTGACTTTGGTCTTATACTCCCCGTGCCGCATCGGCGTACGTGTCAGCCATAGGTTCTTGGGATAGATCGGCTGCTCGTAGATCAACGCCAGTAACTCCGTGCGCAGATCCTTCATCCAATTCATGAGTGGCGAACGAGCGCGGAACTCGCGCAGGGCTTCGATGTCGATCACTCCGCCACAATAGGATGAACCCGCGCCATAATCGTGGCGGGAGAGCACCCGCCCCTTGAAGTCCACAATCATGGAGTGACCGCCGAAGGCGTCCACCGGCAACTGTGAGTCAGGCAGCAAATAGTACGTTCCCATGTTCGGCGCGACCATATAGCAAGTATTGTCCAGCGCGCGGGCGCGGTTTTGTACCTCCCAGGCGCCATTCCCCACATGGGGTTCGGGGTACGCCGGCCGGCAGATAACCTCGGCGCCATTCATCGCCAGGCCGCGGATGAGTTCCGGGTAGGACCCTTCATTCGCCATGCACAGACCGATTTTGCCGATGTCCGTGTCTGCCACCGGAAAGAAGGCGTGCAAAGAGCGGCCATGGATTGCGATCCATTTGTCCCACACGTCATGGGGGCAGACCGAATGCTCGACGGGAAACAACGGCGAGTTCTTGCGGTGTCGCAAGATCACCTTGCCGCGCGGGGACATGAGGAACACACTGTTAAAAAAGAGCCCGGGGAATTCCGGCTCGTGCGCCTTGGCCGTGGCGACCAGGTAGCTGTTGAACTCTCGGGCGATGTGGCCCAATTGGTCGGTCTCTGGCCCAGGGATGTCAATGGCGACCTCTGCGGCGTATTTTGTGTG
>JBGPOI010000405.1:0-4795 GCA_041487975.1 Binatia bacterium
CCACAAGTTGGAGAACTTCCAGCAAGCCGGGCTGAGCCAGGTGATCTGCTTCAAGCAGGCGGGGCGGATCCCGCATGCCAACATCATGCAGTCCATCAAGCGCATGGGGAAATACATCCTGCCCCACTTCAACCCCCATCGCGTGGTGACGACTGAGGAGCCATTGTTTGCTGCTAACGGTCGCTAATGCGACAGCTCATCACAGTGCACGCCGCAGGAGGGAACGATGGTCAAGGAGCCATTTACCATAGCGATACCGGAAGAAACTCTGACAGACCTACGCGAGCGTCTGGCCAAGACCCGCTGGCCACACGATTTTGCCAACTCTAATTGGGAGTACGGCACCAACCTCGCCTATCTCAAGGAACTGGTGGACTATTGGCTGCACAGTTACGACTGGCGCAAGCACGAACGGGAGATGAATGCTTTCTCCCACTACAAAACCATCATCGAAGACGTGCCGATCCACTTCATTCACGAACCCGGTAAAGGTCCCAACCCTATACCAATCATCCTCAGCCACGGCTGGCCGTGGACGTTTTGGGATTTGCATAAAGTGATCCGCCCGCTCAGCGACCCAGCGGCGTTCGGCGGTGACCCGCAAGACGCCTTCGACGTAGTGGTGCCGTCGCTGCCGGGCTATGGTTTTTCCACGCCGTTGACCAAACCAGGCGTCAATTTCTGGCGCACCGCGGACCTGTGGGTCACGCTGATGCAGGACGTCCTCGGTTATAAAAAGTTCGCCGCTCAGGGTGGCGACTGGGGCGCCATCCTGAGCGCTCAACTCGGCCACAAGTACGCCGATCGACTGATTGGCTGCCATATCCACTTGATGGTGCCCCTGGGCTTTTTCAGCGGCGGGATGCCCGACGCCTCGGAGTACGGACCGGATGAGCAAGGCTGGTATGAAAGGAACCAAGGCTTCCTCTCTGGCGAGGCCGGCTACATGCAGTTGCAATCGACCAAGCCGCAGACCATCGCTCATGCTCTCAACGATTCACCGGCGGGCCTTTGTTCGTGGATCCTGGAGAAGCGTCGCACCTGGAGTGACTGCGGCGGTGACGTCGAGAAACGTTTCACTAAGGATGAACTCCTCACCACTATGACCCTGTACTGGGTGACGCAGAGCTATGGCACCTCGGCCCGCTATTACTACGAGGCCGCGCATAATCCCTGGCAGCCCACCCACAACCGTACGCCGGTGGTGGAGGCGCCGACCGGCATCGCCGTGTTCCTCAAGGAAGTGATACTGCTACCGCGGCGCTGGGCCGAACGGTACTACAACCTCAAGCGCTGGACGATCATGCCCTCAGGCGGCCATTTCGCGTCAATGGAAGAGCCGCAACGCCTGGTTGAGGATATCCGCGCCTTCTTTCGACCGCTACGGTAATGAAGCGAGAGAAGAACTTGCGGAAGAGATACGATGATGAACCAACCTCATGGACAGGTCCTCGTGACTGGAGCGGTCGGCGGCTTAGGCACGGCAATGGTCCAGCGGCTGCTGGGAGAGGGCTATACCATCATCGCCTGTGATCGGGCGGAGCATCGACGAAGAACTGGACTGAACGACAATTGAACGTAAATGGCCTCAGCACGCAACAAAGTGAGGATTTCCATGCGCAATGAACAACTCGGACCGGTGGTAGATGCCGACGGACACATCCTTGAACCGGCCGACACCTGGCTGAAATATATTGATCCCCAGTATCGCGACCGTGCCGTTCGTATCGAACACGACGAAAAAGGATGGGAGGTGCTCCTGTTCGACAACAAGCCGGCGGAGGTTGTCCGTGGCATCCTCGGCGCACTCGGCGGCGTCGGCATGAATCCCGAGGACTTATTGATCCCCGGGAAAAAGACCTACGCGGACGGCTGCCCGCTTGGCAGTTACGATCCCAAAGCTCGACTCAAAGTGCTGGACGAAGAAGGCATCGACCTCGCCCTCCTCTACCCCACTATTGGAATTTTCTGGGAAGGCTGGGTACGAGATCCTGCACTCGCTACGGCCTACTGCCGCGCCTATAACCGTTGGCTCGTCGATTTTTGCAGCTATGACAAACAACGGCTCTTCCCTGTCGCACATGTTTCCCTGCTTGATCCCCCGGGGGCCGTTGAGGAAACGATCCGCGCAAAGAAAGACGGATGTGTAGGCATCTTTCTCTCGCCAGACATGGTCGCCCGTGGCTGGAAGCATTTCGATGACCCCTCGTTCGTGCGCTTCTGGGAAACCGTGCAAGACCTGGACATGCCCGTTGGTTTCCACGTGATCGTGCGCGACGAGCCCTCGTGGAAGGAATGGGTCCGCAAAGATGCAGATTTTGGCCTGTTCAATTTTGCCTTTCTTGCCATCGATGTCATGGCGGCGTTCACGCAGATGATGTCGCTTGCCATGTTCGAAAAATATCCGCGGCTCAAATGCTCAGTCCTTGAAACTGGCGCCAATTGGATTTCGGCCTGGCTCGATCGTCTGGATCACAAATACATCCCCATGGCCAGCCGCACTTCACTGAAGATGAAACCGAGCGAGTACTTTTACCGGCAGTGCCTGGTCTCTGCCGATCCAGATGAAACCATGACCGCGCAGGTTGTCGAGCACCTCGGCGCTGACTACTTCATCTGGGCTTCGGACTACCCACACATCGATTCGTCGTTCGGTGTGGCGAAGGAAATCAAAGAACGGATCGCCCCGCTGCCGGTTGCCTCGCAACGCAAGGTGCTCGGCGAAAACGCCATACGATTTTACAACCTCCCAATCGGTGTGTAGGCATAAAGATACCGCAAGAAAGAAGAGGACGGCGATGCAAACCTTCAAGACCGGCACGGTTCAGGCCAACGGCTTGCGCTTCCACTTCCTCGAGATGGGTGAAGGGCCTCTGGCCCTCTGCCTGCACGGGTTTCCCGATCACGCGCGCTCGTTTCGTCACCAGCTTCCTGCTTTAGCCGCCGCGGGCTATCGCGCCGTTGCTCCATACCTGCGCGGCTATGCCCCCACGGATGTACCGGCGAACGGCCCTTACCAAGCCGCCGCGTTGGCACAGGATACCGTGGCGCTGATCGATGCCTTGGGGTCGGGGCCGGCAGTGGTGTTTGGCCATGATTGGGGAGCGGTGGCCGCTTACGGTGCGGCGATTATCGCACCGGCAAAAGTCTCCAAGCTCATCACCGCCGCCGTACCGCATGGCCCGGCGATTTTCAACGCCTTCGTCACCAGCCCGGCCCAACAGCGTCGTTCCTGGTACATGTTCTTCTTCCAGATGCCGTTTGCTGAAGACGCGGTGGCGTACAACGATTTCGCTTTTCTCGAGCGGATCTGGCAGGACTGGTCGCCGGGCTGGAATTATCCTGCCGAAGAGATGGCCTCGCTGAAGGAAACGTTCCGCAAACCCGGAGTATTACAGGCGGCTTTGGGCTATTACCGCCACACGCTCAACCCGGCGAACCACGTGCCTGCGCTGGCCAGCATTCAAGACCAACTCTTCTCTGCTGCTCCCATCCAGGTGCCCACCCTCTTTTTCCACGGCGAAAAAGACGGCTGTATCGGCGTCGAGTTAAGCGAAGGCATGGAGAGTCACTTCACTAAGGGTTTGCGCAAAGTCATTGTCCCTGGCGCTGGACACTTCGTCCATCAAGAAAAGCCCGACGAGACCAACCGGGTGCTGGTGGAGTTTCTTAAACAGTAGAGGAGAAGGACCAATGGCAGACGACGCCGTACAGGCGGAACTTGAACGACTACGTGCCGAGAACGCCGCCCTCAAAAACAGAGCCACGAAGGGAGTGTTCCTCAAAGTCAGCGAGAAAGGCGGAGTCTCGGTGTATGGGCTCGGGCGCTTTCCCGTTACGCTCTACAAAGAGCAATGGGAAAGGTTGTTGACTATGACGGACGACATCCGCACGTTCATCGCCGAGCATGCGGCCGAACTGAAAACGAAAGAGAAGGGAGCGTAGCCGCAGGAGAGAGGGCTTGCCGAACAGTTGGGCTTGCTGGTAAGATCCTCTGCCACTGCGCGAAAGTGGCGGAATTGGTAGACGCGCAGGATTCAGGAACCGATTGTGAGTTTTATCACTGAGTGATAAGAAGAAACAAGAGAGGCGATATAGCAAGGGAATTGCTCCCCCTGACCATATCGCCTCTTTCTTTATATTCCTCCATATCTGCACTTGTCATACACGAACAATGACAGAAACAATGACAGGTCTATTGCTGTCACAAAAAAGACGAGGCGTATGCCTTTCTATTGAGGGACGAAAAAAGGTGTCCTCGTGGACAGGAGGTGTGCCCTGCTGGGCAGGCGTGCTCTTTCTTCGGCCTTTCCTATATTTCGCTTCCCACCCCTCACCCAGTATTTGGTTTACCAAGCCATCCATCCGGGCGCGGAACTCTTGATGACCCTCGGGCGCCTCGGGCTGGATGGTGATGGCAAGTCGGCGAACGTCGTCTGGAGCTACATAGATTTTCCCGCAGGGTGTGTACCGCACCGCCCTCAATTCGCCCGTTCTAATCTTTCCCTTCAACGTCGAGACGCTAGGGCCAAAACGCTTGGAGGCAACAGACAAAGAGATCAGTTCGGGCAACGGGAAATCTTTCATATCCATCTCTCTCCTTTCTGCATAAAAAAGGGGAGCCTAGCCCCGTGTCCTCCTATTCCTTAAACTACCTAAAAACTATCAGGAGGGTATAGCTATGGCTTCAGCCGAGGATCTCTCTAAGGACATTATCGTTGCTTGGCTCAGTAATCCTGCCGTGATGAATAACCCGCAGGCTATCCTCTCGGGAGGAGATGCTACGCAAATAGGG
>JBGPOI010000406.1:0-4745 GCA_041487975.1 Binatia bacterium
CGTCAAGATCGTGCTTTTGTATTTTGGCGCGTGCGATGTGAATTCCGCCATATACATCAAGGTTGTGAGAGCCAAGGAGATCCAGGTCTGCTAATCCCGACGCGATCGTGTCGATCGCTCCATCAGGATCGCCATCCGCTAGTCTGGTCCATCCTTGCCAGACCATCCCCCATCCTTTCCCTTCCGACAACCCCTGTTCTTCTGAGAACAGGGTTAAGGCCTCAGCCGTGTTCCGGCATGCGTCCATATCATTCAGCACAATGTCGACCCAGGCAGACATGATTAACGAGATTGCCCGGCTCAGGGCGTGACCAAGCTGCCGACCATACTCTACGAACTCGTCCCGCCTCCTGCTTGCGTGGTCCGGTCTGCCTAACACCATTTCAACGATGGCGAGAAAGCCAGAGCCGAGGACCCACGGATCCATGCCGAACGACAGACAAAGCTGCCCATGGTGATCGCGATCATAGAGCGACAAGGTCCGTTGCCAGTGCTGCGCGGCCTCTGTCCAATCGCCACGCCAGTAGGCAGTTTCCCCCAGGTTGTATTCAGCTTCCAAGATCAGCACGGTGTCCCGGGTGGGCTCCGCTAACGACAGCGCCTCGACTGCCAGTACACGCGCCGCCGAGAGCTGCTGTCGCTGGATATGGTACTGGCAGAGCTGCCCCATGACCTCGACCAACTCCTGCGTTGTTCCTAGATGTGAGGCCAACGCGCGCGCCCGTTCGAGGACGCGTCCCCGTTCCTCCAAGCCGAAGCTCTTGGCGACAAGAATAGCACTCAACTGCATCTGCAGCCCTAGTTCGCGGCGATCACGCGGTTCTCCTGGGGGGAGTGTCTGGAGAGTCTCCAGCGCGCGCGTCAGATACACGATCGCCTCATCCACGGCGGAGCGACTTGCCGCCTGCTTACCTGCACGCTCGAGGAACTGGAGGGCTTTGCTGGCGTTGCTGCTCTGCGAAAAATGATGGGCCAGTTCGGTCAGATGCTCGTCGAGCGAACTGGTGTATAGCGCTTCAATCGTCCCACCAATGCGCTCGTGCAGCACCTTGCGCCGCTCCAGCAACAGGGAGCGGTAGGCGACCTCCTGGGTGAGGGCGTGCTTGAAGAGGTATTCGACCTCTGGGAACGCGGGCTGTTCGTAGAGAAACTCTTTGTTCTGCAAGGAGGCTAATATCCGATAGAGTTCCTCTTCCGGCTGGGTCACAACCTGGCGCACGAGGCTTAAGGAAAACTCGCGCCCAATGACCGCCAGTTGCTGTAAGAAGGCTTTTTCGTCTGCCGTCAGCCGGTCTATCCGCGCCGCCAGCACGCCTTGGACCGTGGGCGAGATATGCAGTTCGGTTGGGACTTTCTCCAGGCGGTAGTTGCCGCGTGCCCCGACCAGCGCTCCCTCCTCTGCCAACGTCTGCACCACTTCTTCCATGAAGAAGGGCGTCCCGTCGGTCTTCTGCAAAATGAGGTGCTTGAGCGATTGTAGGGGCGCAGCATGCTGCGCCCCTACGACGTCACCGAGCAAGGCGGTGAGAAATTCTTCAGCTTCGTCTTTGCCCAGCGGGACTAAGCGCAGTTGGGTGTAGTAGGTCTTCTGCCCCCACTCGTGTCGATACTCGGGCCGATAATTCGTGAGCAGCAAGATCTTGGCACTTGCCACGCTTTCACTCAACGTATCGAGGAAGCCCTGCGTCTCGGTGTCGATCCAGTGCAGGTCTTCAAAGATGAGTATCAACGGTTGGTTCAGACTCTCCCGCAGGAACAGTTTCTTGAGGGCGTCAAACGTGCGCCGCCGCCGGATCTGGAGGTCCATTTGCTGCAAGGAGGCGGTCGGGTCGTCGATGCCTAACAGCGCAAAGAGATAGGGCAAGGTGTCTTCCAGATTGCGGTCGAGTGTCAGCACCTTCCCAGTCACCTTCTCCTGACGTTGCCGTTCATCATCATGGGGCTGGATCTGAAAGTAGGTCTTCAGCAGCTCGATGAGGGGCAGGTACGGAGAGGCTTTCCCATGCGAGACCGAGTAGGCTTCGAGGACGAGACAGCTACTTTGTGAGGTGAGCTTAAACTCATAAAAGAGACGCGACTTCCCCAGCCCTGGCTCGCCCATCACGCCCACGATTTGCCCGTGGCCTGCCTTAGCCTGGTCGAGTGCTCGCCGCATTTGGTCTAGTTCGCCCTGGCGGCCGACAAAGCGGGTGAGCCCCCGGCGAGCGGCCACTTGCAAGCGGGTACGAAGAGGCCCAGCACCGAGGACTTCGTAGACATTGAGCGGCGCTTCGACGCCTTTGATTGACGTTTCTCCCAGAGCTTTGAACTCAAAATAACCGTCCGTGAGTTTGTGCGTGTACTCGGTCACCAGAATGGAGCCGGGATTGGCAAGTTGTTCCATACGGGCGGCAAGGTTGGTGGAGTGGCCGACTGGCACATAGTCAGTATGGAGATCGTCTTTGCGAATCGAGCGCACGACGACTTCACCGGTATTCACGCCGACTCGCATCTGCAGCGGCGCACGACCCGCGCGCCGCAGTTGGTCACTATAGCGCCGCATCTCCTCCTGCATGCGCAGTGCGGCATAGAGCGCCCGTTGGGGATGGTCCTCGTGCGCAATCGGCGCGCCAAACAACGCGAAAATGCCATCGCCTAAAGATTGCGCCACATACCCCTCATAGCGGTGGACGGCGTCCATCATGAGCTGCAGGGCAGGATCAATAATCGCGCGGGCTTCCTCCGGGTCGAGGGCTTCGATCAGGGCGGTGGAGCCCTTGAGGTCGGCAAAGAGGGCGGTGATGGTTTTGCGCTCGCCATCGGCACTGCCGCGGGCTTCCAGCGCGGCTTGCTCGGCCCGAATACGCTCGGCGAGATGAGGCGGCGTGTAGCTGCTTGGGGGCTGGGGTAAGGTCTCCGCTGCCCCGATTCTCCGATTCTCCGGTTCTCCGGTTCCTTCCCCACCCGTCCACACCAGCACTTTGCCTTCTTCATCGACGGCCACGCGTTTGGCATCGATGAGGTCGGCCTTGAGGTCTTCGAGGTAATCATCATCTAGCTCGAAGCGGCGTTTCAGCGCCCGATACGCCACCCGCCCTTCGCGCTGCAGCAGTCCCACCACCTGTGTCAGGATCTCGTCAAAGGTCATCGGCCGTTCTCCTTTAACAGGCTCCGCAGTGCCAACACAAAATCGCCCAAGGCTAACCCACGTCGGTCCTCAGTCCTCGTCACTGCTCTGCGTGAGCCACTGCTTTTCCTCCGCGCTCAACGTTGCCCGGTCCAGCAGGTCAGGCCGCCTTGCGCGTGTGCGGAGTAAGGATTGCCGTCGGCGCCAGCCGGCGATTTCCGCATGATTCCCCGACAGCAGCACCTCGGGCACACGCAGCCCCTGGAACTCTTCCGGGCGAGTGTACTGCGGATATTCCAAGAGCCCGTCGCTGAAAGACTCTTGAACAGTCGATTCTTGACGGCCGACCACCCCTGGTACGAGACGAGCAACGGCGTCGATCACCACCAGGGCCGCTGTTTCCCCGCCACTCAAGATATAGTCGCCGATCGAGAGTTCCTCATCGACGAACGTGTGGAGACGTTCGTCGATCCCCTCGTAGCGGCCACACACGAGCACGAGGGTTTCCCTACTGGTAAGCTCGACAACTTTTGCTTGCGTGAGTGGGACTCCCTGTGGAGAAAGGAGGATCCGCCAAGGCTGGAACAACGACCGGCACACCTTTTCCAACGCCTTTACTACCGGCTCCGGTTTCATCACCATTCCTGGGCCGCCGCCATAAGGAGTGTCATCAGTGGAGCGGTGTTTGCCGACGGCGTAGTCACGCAAGTTGTAGACTGTGCATGACACCACGCCCTTCTCTTGCGCCTTGTGCAGTAAACTCACTGACAGAGGTGAAGTGAAGAATTCGGGAAAGATGGTGATGACGTGGAAATGCATGACGGACCTACGGCGCAATCAATCCTGCTAGCGGTTCGATTCGAGTAGTCCTGCTAGCGGTTCGATGATCGCCTGCCCGCGCGGGATGTCGATAGAACGGACGATTTCTTCTGTCACCGGAATCAGATACTCTTCCTTCCCGCGCCGCACGACCCACACGTCATGCCCGCCGGAGAAAAAGACCTGGACGATGGTTCCCAATTCTTCTCCTGCCTGAGTCCGCACCTTCAGGCCAATGACCTGCCAGTAGTAGAACTCGCCACCGCCTAGAGGTGCAAGCTCAGTTTCTGCTACCGAGACGATTGACTCGCGCAGAGCTTGCGCCTGAGCAAGAGAATCGATCCCTTGCAGTTTCACCAGAATACAAGGTGCATGTGGGCGGACGCTGGTTAGGGCGTAGGAACGACTTGGGCCGGTTTTCTCCTGCACCCACACAGTCAGTCCTTTCCGCAGGGTGTGGCAGGGGAACGCGTAGGGGAGGAGGCGCAACTCCCCACGCACGCCATGCGTGGTGACCAGACGGCCCAGGGCAATTAGCCGGGCCGCGTCTGGTGTGTCACTGCTCTTCGACGATTTCGAGGACAACTTTGCGGTTCGTGCGCGAAGCAGCCGCGTTGAGGAGCGTGCGGATCGACTTGGCCGTACGTCCCTGCTTGCCAATAATACGGCCCAAGTCATCCTTGGCAACTCGGAGTTCAAGAATCGTGGCGGTCTCGCCTTGGATCTCTTTTACCTCGACGTCGTCAGGATGGTTCACCAGGGACTTGGCCAGGTATAAAACGAGATCCTTCATAGCGTTCTCCCTTTGCCAGATCAGACG
>JBGPOI010000407.1:0-4741 GCA_041487975.1 Binatia bacterium
CGCCCGCATCAAGCTGAAGCGACTCTACCCGTCAATTGAGCTCGGTTGAGGCACTAGTACCCCAACGCTCTGAGTTGCTGATCGCTCATGCCGAAGTGATGCCCGACTTCGTGGACGACAACGCGCCGCACCAGATCACGGATCTCATGCGGCCGCGTGCAGGCGCGCACGATCGGCTGGTAATAAATCTCGATCTTGTCGGGGAATTCGGACAGCGGCGCAAAGATCGACCGCCAGGGGCGCGGCACGCCAAAATACAGGCCAAAGAGATTGTCCGGACTAGCCAGACCCATTTCCTCCAGCACCTCGGGCGCGGGTTGCTCTTCGATGGTGACCGCAACGTTCTCCAGCTTCTCGACAATCTCGTCAGGCAAGGTGTCGAGTGCCCGGGCGACGAGGCGGGTGAATTCTTCTCGGGTCGCCGCCGCACGACGAGTCTGGCGAGACGGGTCGATGTGCGGGCAGGGCTGAGTCAGGCGCGGTGCGGAACGGGGACGGAGGAGTCCTGTGTGACGATGCAGGGGCGGTCTTGGCATTGCTACCCTCCACAACTACTCTAGCATGCCTGCGCATAAGCACAAACCGGTTCCTACTCGGATGCCGGGCTCTCGGGGCGCGCCTCATAGCCGCGGCAGCGCCGCACCGGTAATGCTGGATACTTAGCATAGCGTTCGTCAGTTTCGGAACGGAGACAATAGAAAAAGCGCGAACCTTTGCCGCTTACGACTTCTCGCGTATGTTGACAGTCTGCACACAGCCCAATCGATCGGTTTGCCGGTGTTGACTGATCCATGCGTCAGGCAGCGTACCAGACCTGAGCCGGCCTCGGCAAGGGAAAAATATTGCTTGACAGATCGGCAAAAATGATAAATAAAGCGAAATATCCACAAGCTGAAAAACTATGGCTTCACGTGAGACAGAAAACCCTCCGGCTCTCGATCTAGTACTCTGTGCTTTCCGGCTGGCAAATGTGTGGGGACAGGTTGGCAACCGGCTGGCTGGAGCGTATGGGCTGACGGCGCAGCAGTGGCTGGCGCTCACCAGCATCGGTCTCGCCGCAGAGGTGGGGATCACCCCTACCGAGGTTGGTAAAAGTGCCCTGGTCTCGCCGCAAAATGTCACCGGTCTGCTCGATCGCCTGGAGCGGGCCGGTTATGTCCAGCGCAAACCAGTGGGAGGGGATCGCCGTTCCTACCGGGTGCAACTCAGCGAAAAAGGAAAAAAGGTCCTACGTGCGCTGAACCCGCTGGGCGCAGCCTGGGCGCAAAAGGCCGCGGCTGAGTTGTCCGCAGAGAAAATCACGATCCTCCAGACCCTGCTTGATGAATACCTGGTCGCTGCCACCAAGATGGCTTTCGCCAACGGTCACCCGGGAAAACCTATGTTGCCTGCTCGGACAGTAAAACCAGCTGGGCAGGGGAGGGGACAGCGGAGCGTACGCATGAAGGGGACGGAGCGACGGTCGCAACGACTGACCGCGTCACCGTTGACTGCCTCATTATAGTCTATACGAGGAGAGCGCATGGCACTTACCTCTGAGCAGGTCAAAGAGAAAGCCCGCGCGTTGGGGGCAGATGCCGTGGGCATTGCCAATGCTGCGGTATTGAATGCCCACCCGCCTGACCCCAAGTTTCCTCAGACCCCGGAGCGCATCTCGCCCGAGATCAAGAGCATCGTCGCCATCGTCAAGCGCATCCCGGCCGGCGCGTTTCGTACCAAGCGAGCCGAGTGTGTCCAGTACATGGATCAATTGGTCCTGCGGGAGATGGATAAAGTGTGCCTGCGGGTCGCGCAGTTTCTCGAAGGCGAAGGGGTGTACGCTTTTCCTCTGGCCTCACAAGAAACCAAGTGGGAGTTCAAACGCGCGAGTTACGGCTATCTCTCCGGTCGCCACGTAGCAATCGAAGCCGGACTCGGGACGATGGGGCTGGAAGTCAATTTCCTCTCTCCGGAATTTGGCCCGCGCTGCTATACCTCGGCGGTTCTTACTACCGCGGAACTGGAGGCGGATGAGAAGCTCACTCGCCAGGTGTGCATCGGCGAAACGTGCAGCCGTTGCCTGTACTCTTGCCCGGCTGATGCAGTGCTACACTGGGGCATCGACAAGCGCGCCTGCGCCCAGTTCGCCCAGGAATTCGGCTACAGCGTGATGCTCAGTCAATTGCAGAAGTTCGTGCAGGCGCCGGACCCTGGTGCCCAGCTTGAGGTGCTCTGCACACCGCAAGCATACGCGGTCTGGCAAGGGCTGCTGCGCGTCGTCGGTGCTTTTGGTGATTGTCCACGCTGCCTGGAGGTCTGCCCGGTGGGAGAGGACTATGTGAAATGGCTCTCCGACGAGCATCGCGAGATTCCCGAGAAGAACGCACAGAAGGTGACTCTGGCCAAGCAGATGCAGACGGACCGCAAGGTCGGCAAGGATCTGCCTGGTCTGTCTGATTGGAACATTCGCTGGGTGGGGGAAGAGGGATATGTTCCGCCGAAGAAGCGGCAAGGAAAGCGCGAAGAGTTAAAAGAGAGTGAAGAGTGGAGAGTGAAGAGTTAAGAATTTTTCACCCATCACTCATTACTCATCACTCATTACTGTCTTATGGAAAAGCTCACCTCCGCCCTCGTCAAAGCTAAGGCTAAAGAGTTCGGCGCTGACCTAGTCGGCATCGCCGACGGCAAAGTGCTCGATGCGCATCCGCCCGACCCCAAGCATGCACAGACGCCAAGCCTAGTGAGCCAGCGTGACAACAAAAGCGTTATCGTCCTGGCCAAGCGCCACCTCACCGGCACTGCACGCCTCAAGGACTGGAACGAGCGTCACAAACAGTATGCCGCCGAGCTGACCTTGTCGCAGCTTGAAGAAGCCTCTCTCAAGCTTGTCTACTTCCTCGAAGATGAGGCCGGATATCCCGGGCTGATCATCCCGCCGGTCCACACCGATGCCACCAGGAATTACCGCGCCTACATGGAGGGCGGAACCTACGGCGCTCTGTCACTCGTGCATGCCGCCGTTGAGGCCGGGCTTGGTACCTTGGGCCTCAATCTCATGCTGCTGACGCCGGAGTATGGTCCACGAGTGATCCTCATCGCGGTCTTGACCTCGGCTGAACTCGAACCTGACAAACGCCTGACGAAACCGTTGTGCCTCGGCGAGGAATGCGGTCGCTGCCTCATGGCCTGCCCGGGGGATGCGATCTTACATTGGGGGCTGGACAAGAAAAAGTGCGCTCCCTATGCCTCGCCGTACGGCTTTTCTCATGTCGTGTCGCATGTCGGCAATGTCCTGCGCGCGGGCAGTGTGGACGAGCAGGTCGCCCTGCTCCGCAGCGGCGATTCCTTCAACCTCTGGCAGACCATGCTGCGTGGAGTGGGTGCGTATACTGGCTGCACTCGTTGTGTTGACGTGTGTCCGGTGGGCCAAGACTACGCGCGGCATCTGCAAGATGTACAAGACGAGATTCCCGAGGCGACGCCGGAGAAGGCCGCTCGTCTGGCGGAAATGAAGCGCATGCGCGTTGCTGGTGAGAGAAGTGAAGGGCTGGAGCGGTCGCGGCGGTGGATCGGGGAAGAAGAGTGATGAGTGATGAGTGAAAATTTTCCTCCTCTCATTCTGACTCCTGGATTCTGACTATGGATTTTCGCGCCATTACCTTACAACTCGATGACATCAACGAGGTCGCCCGCTTGGCCCGCTTAGCCGAGGATGCCGGTTTCGGCCTTGCCTGGGGGATCGACACCCCACGCTCCAACGCCTTCGTGCATATGGCGGCGATGGCGGCCAACACTAAACGGATGCAGATCGGCTCCGGCATTGCCCGCGCGTTCGTGCGCGGACCCTTGCAGACGGCGGCTGCGGCGGTGGATCTTGACCGACTCTCGCACGGCCGCATGGTGCTCGGTCTGGGTAGCGGCACGCGTAAACAGAATCTGTTCGAGACCGGCGTGCATATCGACCACCCGGCCTCACAGATCAAAGAACTCATCCGGATTATCCGCCAGGTGTGGGCTCTGAACGGGGAGGGCACCCTGGACTTTCAGGGTAAGTTCTACCGACTCAATGCGCGCGGTTTCACCCTGACTAAGCCGTTGCGCCGAGATGTGCCGATTTATATGGCTGCGGTGAATCCCTTCATGCTGCGCGCGGCGGGCGAGGTGGCCGACGGTCTGGCCGGGCATCCCTGTTTCTCAGTCAGGTACATGAAAGAAGTAGGCTTGCCTCATCTAGCGGTGGGCTGGCAGCGCGCCGGCAAGAGTCGCAAGGACTATAAAATCACCGGTTGGCTGATTACCAACATCGCGCAGGACCGCAAGCAGGCGCGGCGCGAGGCGGCCTACCAGATCGGCTTCTACATGTCCACGCGCTCGTACGGCGGCATAATGGATTTTCACGGCTGGCACCAGGAGAAGGAGGCAATTCGTGTCGCCTTCTTCGAGAAGCGCGATATGGAGGCGGTGGCCGATGCGGTATCGGATGACATGATTGACACTCTGGCGCTCGCCGGCACGCCGGACGACTGCCGCAAGCAGTTGGAACGCTACCTTGAAGTGCTGGATTTTCCCACGCTCTACACCGCGGGCGTAGGTCCAGCCCGCACCGTACCGCAAGAACGGGTGCGCGAGAACCTGGAGACGATCATCCATACGTTTGCGCAGTAGGAGGAACCGTGCCTTTCCTCGATGGTCCGATTCCCGAGCGACTGAACATGACGGCGTACCTCGCCGACCGCCAGGTTGCCGCGGGGCGCGGTGAGCG
>JBGPOI010000408.1:0-4738 GCA_041487975.1 Binatia bacterium
CTAAATCAGACCACACAAGATTGGCACACTTCCTATGGATTAGATGTAGGGGCAACCCCATGTGGTTGCCCGGGAGGTGGGCGGCCACGCGGGGCCGCCCCTACCAAAACAAACACAACGTAGAGTGTATAAATCTCCTGTGGTTCGATTTAGTCGCGCCAGCATCAAGCGCATCGGCAACAATTCGCGGCTGAGCGGATTCACCATCAAGCCGACCGTTTCAAGCGTGACGGCTCCCAGCAGCGGACTATCCTCCGGCTCTCCAAGCACCACTGGTGACGTCGCGCTCTGTCCCTCTATCGTGAAGCGGCATTCGGAAACTGCACGGGTGATAGTGGTGCCGTCGGCAAGCGTGAACTCGGCAGTGCGCTGAGGCTTTAACTTCAAAACACGCCATATGCTTTCAGGCAGCACCGTGTAGACGGCCCCCGTGTCCACCAAGAAGCGCACGTTGACCGGCCGCCCCCTGCCCTCGGGTCTGCGCACCTGAGCGCGAACATACGTGAGGCCCATAGTCTCTCCTTCCTCACTATACTTGGCCAGCCATCCGCATCGCAACTTAGTGGACAGGGCGAGCGGTGCCCGCTTTACGCTCCCACCTTATTTCATCCGCCGCATAATCTCTTTGGCAAATGTCTCGATCGTCGCGCGCGGATCTACCACTGGCGCGATCGCTACCTGCTGGATGCCGGCTTTCTTCATGTTCTGGATCGCTTCAAGGATTTCATCAGGCGTGCCGGTCAAGGTGGTGGCACGAATCATTTTCTCGGTCACCAACGATTCGTGCTCTTTCTTGAATCCCTGCAGATAATCGCTGTAGAGCTTCAAGTGCCGGGTCTCGATTGGCTCATCCGGGGCACGATAGGCCCCTTTGAAAGCCATGATATCGTCACGCAGATCAGCCGGGAGATCTTCAGGGTGAGGGCAGGAAAATGCATAAATATTGCTCGACGACGCGACAAACGGCCCCACTGCCCTACGGACCCGCGGTGTTCCTAGTTTTTCACCAGGCTGGGTCAAGTGAAACGCGGTCATGCATAAGGCATAGATCTTCTTGGGATTTCGCCCGGCCCGCTCGGCACCAGCGCGGACGTGATTCAGGGAAAATTCGATCAGGCTCGGACTTACTGCCCCGAACAGGATAACTCCATCGGCGATTTCTCCGGCCAGTTCCAGACTCCTCGGTCCACTGGCCGCAACATAAATCGGGATCTTTTTCTGAATATTAATTGCACCGCTTTTCGGATTGAGGAAGCGAATCATGCGGCGTCGCTCCCCTTCTTGATAGGCGGTAGTCTTGCCAGCCAGAAGGCCACGGCACACTTCGATATGTTCGCGCATCACGGAAAGACGCGCGGCGGGCATGCCCAACGTTCGCCGGGCGGTATTGCCAGTACCGATTCCTAGGATTACCCGACCCGGCGCCAGCGCATTGATCGAGGCGATCGAACAGGCGGTGAGCGGCGCAATGCGGGAAGCGGGGTTGGTCACCCCGGGGCCAAGAAAGATCTTCTTAGTGTTGGCGGCGCAGAGCGCGAGCGCTGCATACACATCGCTGGTCAGCATTTGCGAATCGTAGAGCCAGGCGTGGGTGAATCCACGTTTCTCGGCAAGCATGACATCGGGATAAACCTGAACACTGCCAAAAAACACAAAACCGAAGTCCATATCTCCTCCTCTCCTCGCCAAGGCGCACGCCGTGCGCCTCTACAAAACGGTGACAAGATTGCGTAAGCTGTGCTCGTGTTCCAGCCGTCGCACAGCGCTCTGTACGCTCTCCACCTTGTTCCGTTCCCATACCGCGCCAGCTAAAGTACGATACTTTTCGCTCAATTCATCCCAGGACAACGGGTTCTCCGGATCACCTTTAGGGAACCGCACATGGGCCGAAACTTCGCGGCCATCTCTCAGAGACACTCGCGCCCAGGCCGGCCATTCTCTAGGATAATTTTTCTCCAATTCGGGGTCGCGAGCATATCCAACCCTGGGCATCAGTTCCCGCACCAATGGATCCTGCAGCATCGGTAGAACAAACTCCTCCAAGCCGGCACGTCGCCTGGCCAAGGCCACCGCTACACCAAAAGGCAAGCTAAACTGCGCGTCCACCACGCTGAGCGGCTGGCGCTTACGCTCGGCCGGCTCGCAAATCACCGGGATGCCAGTCTCCAGCATGCCGATGGTCACCCGCTCAACTTCGTGGGGCTGGAGCTCATGTTGTTTTACCAACGCCAGCACCGCATCGATTGGCGCTTGCGTATAACGGCAACAGGCATGGGGTTTGACCGCGGTCTGCAAGATCTGAAAGTTCGTCCCGAGACCGTCAGTGATGCGTCCGGGATCGGGGTGGAGAGAGTACGCCTTAAGAAAGCCGTCTTTCCCCTCGACAATGGTCGCCGGTCCGACGAACCCCTCCCGCGCCAGCAGCGCGGCATGAATGCCGCTGAATGCCGCCCAGCCCGGGTGGAGTCGCTTTGTCCACGCACCATCAGTGAGGAACTCCATCGAACCCGCGGCCTGGCTGCCAGCGATACCCAAGGCCGAGAGCAATTGGCTTGCAGCCAAGCCCAGGAGCTTGGCTGCACTCACCGCCGCGCCAAACGTCCCGCAGGTCGCGGTTGGATGGAACCCACGGTTATAATGCTCTTTGGGCTTCACTGCCATCGCCAGACGCGCAGCCGCCTCAAAACCAGCCACCACCGCCGCAATAAACTCTTTGCCACTGGCGCCGGTCTGCTCGGTGACGGCCAGAGCCGCAGAAAAGATCGAGACACCGAGGTGAATAGACCCACCTTGATGGGTATCATCCAGTTCCAGGCTATGCGCGGCTGTGCCGTTGGCCAGGGCTGCGTAGGGGAAGCTGATCCTCTCTTGACGGCCGAGCACCGTGCCCATGCCCGGAGCCGAGAGGCTGGCAGTCATGCGGTAGAGCGGCTGGCTCGAATCGGACAGCGACCCACGCACGGCGACGCCGAGGTAATCGAGAAAGAAATACTTGGCGCGGTCGATCACCTCCGGAGGGAGGGTGTCGTAACGCAGGTTGTGACAGAACGCGGCGAGTTGTCGGGTAAGAGGGATTTCCATAGCAACACCGTCTAGAGTCTAGGGTCTAGCGTCTAGAGTTCAGAATTCAAAGTCTTAGCCGACCGCTGATTGCTGATCGCTGACTGCTCGCTCACAGCTTCGCAATCACCTTCTCGCCAAACAGCCGGATCGCCTCCAGAGTTTTCTGATGCGAGGGGCCGCCCGGCTGACGGAAACGGAGAATCAGATAATCGGGCTGGATCTCTTCTTGCCAGCGCTGTAGTTGCTCCAGGCAGTCCTCAGGCGAGCCCACGATCAAGCGCTCCTTAGCCGCCTTGGCGAAGGACAGGTCCTCCGGCCGCTTGATGTCTTTCAGATACTCATCCGGCACGTAGGCGCCATACTGGAAGTAGAAGCGGTGGGTGTACATGGTCGGCCCGCTTTCCGCCTCGGCCTCCTTCATACTGTCGGCCATTACCGCATCGCGCATGAGACAGATGTAGGGTTTACGACCGGCCTTTTGCGCGGCGGCGCGGTAGCGGGTGGCATAGTCTTTGATCACCGGCAGACACTGCACTGGGTCGGCAATCCAACCGTCGGCCATCCTGCCGGCGCGGCGCAAGCCCGGCGGAGTCCACGAGGCCATCCACACTGGCGGCCCGGGTTGTTGAAACGGAGTAGGGGTGACGAGCGTATCTCTATAATGAAAATGCTTGCCTGAATAGGAGAACCGCTCCCCACTCCAGCAGTGACGCATGACCTCCAAGGCCTCTTCGGTGCGGGTGGCACGCTCGGCAACCGGCACCTGGAAGGCGTCGAAATCGTGCGGCTGATAGCCGACACCGATGCTGAGGATCAACCTGCCCTTGGTGGCCAAGTCAATCACCGCGCAGTCCTCGGCCACATGCACCGGATGGTGCAACGGTAGGAGTAGGACGCAGGTGCCGATTTTGAGCCGCTGGGTCTTCATCCCCACCAGACCGGCCATTAGTAACGGATTGGGAAGATAACCGTCTGCTTGCTGGTGGTGTTCGGTGATGAAGCAGCCGTCCCAACCACTAGCCTCGGCTGCCTGAGCCTCGGCAATGATCTCATCGATCACACGCGTCATGTTGGCCCCGGAGGGGGGATCTTGAGTGCAGGGAAGGTAGCCGACTGGCAGCATAGCGTGAATCTCCTTCGTTTACCCTTCGACAAGCTCAGGGTGAACGGGTAACGGTGGCTTCACTTCGGTCAAGGTGAGAATCTTCCAGGCCCCCCTGTCCTCGCGCAGGGTATAGCAGTAGCGCCCGCGTTCCAGCACCGAACCGTCCTTTTTGTAACGGGTAATGTCAGCCACAAGCATAGCCATAGGGTCAGCCAAGGGCCAGACCTGCAAGCGATCAATGCCCGTGCGCTCCCAGCCACGTCCTTGGATGGACACCATCACTTCCTGATAGAACCGTTGCTGGTCGGATTCCTTCGCGTTGACCGTCATTCCTCGTTCGCCGCTCAACATGGCATTGGGATAGCAAAACGAGCGCAAATACATATCGGTATCTTCACGATTGAAGCCGTCAATAAAGGCTCGATAGAAGGCTTCGACTTCACGGACGATAGTCTCGGCGTCTGCCATAGTAGTCTCCTCATAGAAGCTCTCAGCGGTCAGCTTGCAGAAGGAACAGTGGGCGATGCCCACCCTACTCATTCCTAGACTTGTCTGAGACTTGCCCTTCAC
>JBGPOI010000409.1:0-4731 GCA_041487975.1 Binatia bacterium
TGTCCTCTGCTGGGAGCGCGGGCGGGACGCCCGCTTTGAAAGGCGACCAAGATGGTCGCGCTCCCAGGACGCATCCGTGGGCAAACTGCTCTACGCTTTCGCGCTCGGCCGCGACGATACCGCCTCGTACCAACGAGTGAGGTTTTGCTGCTCGGGCTGAATGCGGAGCTTCGAGACGCGGCCAAAATCGACGGCGCACAGGGCGGTGATGTCCGCAATCGTGTAACGTTCGCCGGCAACGAAGGGACGGTCGGCCAGAACCTCGTTGAGCCATGCCAAGCTGCTTTCCGCCGTTTTGCGCGAGACCTCGGCATACTCCGGCACCTGGGGAATGCGGCCCTTGAAGAACTCGTGCCGGTGACGAAAGGAGTTGGCAGTGGGCAGTAACAATTCGAACTCCATGCGCCGCTGCCACATTTCCACGATGGCCCGGTCGCGTGCATCGACACCCATGAGCGGGGGATTGGGTTGCAGTTCTTCAAAATAGCGGCAGATGGCCACGCTCTCGGCGATGCAGGTTCCGTCGTCAAGCTCAAGGACCGGAACCGTGCCCATGGGATTCTTCTGGCGAAACTCGGGGGAGCGATTCACCGCAGTGCCGATGTCTACTTCCTCGTAGGGCACTTGGATGCCTTTCTCGGCGAGAAAGATGCGCACCCGGCGTGGGTTCGGCGCGGTCTGGCTGTTATAGATTTTCATTGTCTCCTCCTGTGACATTACACGAGCATTTTCTGAGCAGCCTGGACAAGATCCTGCGCTTTCGTGCCGAGATCGAGCCTGGCCGGCACCGCCCTGCCCCGCTCCACGGCCGGGCGAGCAGCGATTGCCGCTATCCAGCGCTGCAGATGTTGCAGCCCCTCGATACTCACCCCGGACCAGTCGTAGGTGTGTACCCAACTCCAATTGGCGATGTCCGCGATCGAGTAGTCCCCTGCCAGATATTCGTGATCCTTGAGCTGACGGTCAAGCACCTCGAAAAGGCGGCGGCATTCTCGTTGATAGCGGTTGATGGCGAACTCGATCTTCTCCGGCGCGTAACGGGAGAAAACGTTGGCTTGTCCCATCATCGGCCCAATGCCACCCATCTGAAACATCAACCACTGGATAACTCGCGAGCAGCCTTTCTCGTCACGCGGCAGTAATTGCCCAGCCCGCTCCGTCAGGTAGATAAGAATCGCGCCGGACTCGAAGACCGCGAAGTCATCATTGCCGTGATCGACGATCGTGGGGATGCGGCCGTTGGGGTTGAGTTTGAGGTACCACTCTTCTTTCTGCTCCCCACGGGAGAGCGCGATCGGCCGAACCGTGTAGGGCAGGCCGAGTTCCTCCAGCGCGATGGAGGCCTTCCAGCCGTTGGGTGTCGCTGCGGTGTACAGCTCGATCATAGTCCTTCTCCTTAGGCTCCTGCTCCCGCTTTGTAATGGTTCTTTGCCCCAACGCTCACTGTCCCGTAAACTTCGGCGCACGTTTTTCCAGAAAGGCAGTGATGCCTTCGCGACCGTCGGCAGTGTGGGCTCTCGCAGCAATCGCGCGGGTTTCAAGCTCCATCTGCGTCTCCAGGGTCTCGGTCCAACCGCTGTGCAGCAGGCGCTTGGCGGCGCCGAGCGCGCCGGTGGCGCTAGAGGCGAGTTGGGCGGCAAGGGCATCCGCTTCAGCCGGTAAATTCGCGTCCGGCACGACTTTAGTGACGATCCCCCACTCACAGGCTTCTTTGGCTGAGAGCAACCGATTGGTCAACGTCAGTTCCAGCGCGCGCTTGAGGCCGACGATGCGTGGCAGAAAATACGTCGAGGACCCATCCGGCGTCAGCCCGGCACGCGTGTAAGCCATGGTAAAGCGCGCCGATTCCGCCGCCAACACTAAATCGCAGGCACACGCGAGGCTCATCCCCGCCCCGGCGGCAGTGCCGTTCACCGCCGCCACGAGCGGCGCGGTCATACGGGTGAAACGTGACATTGCCGCATGCAGATAGGTCGTGACCTCCTTCAGGTGGTATGACAGATCATCACCATGGGCGGCGAAGCTTTTAAGGTCGCCACCAGCACAAAACATGCGCCCCATACCGGTAATGATGACTGCGCGGATGGTTGGGTCTTCGTCGCATTGCAAGGCGGCGTGCATCAGGTCCCTGGCCAAATCGACATTGAGCGCATTCGCCGCATCCGGCCGGTTCAGAGTGATACGAGCGATGCTCTCGCGGATATCGAACAGAAGAGCGGTATATTGCATCTCTACCTCCGTATGTGACACGTGCTTCGACAAGCTCAGCACGAACGGTCTCGGTATGGACTTTCCCGGTCACCCTGAGCCTGTCGAAGGGTGACCTCAGGTTACGCGTCTCGGCGGTCAAGAAACCTGGCGATGGCCTGACCAATCTCCACGGGAGAATCCTCCTGGATAAAATGCAGACCTTTGACCGTCACTTCCTGTTGGTTCAGCCAGGTGCGGCAGAATTCTCGTTGCGGACCGACGAGGATCATTCCAGGATCAGCGTTAATAAACAGCTTGGGGATATTGCTGGTAGCAAGCCACTTGCCGTAACGCTCGACGAGTTCCACCACATCCGTGGGTTCTCCTCCAAGGGGAATCTGCCGGGGCCAGGTTAAGGTGGGGCGTCGAGATTCACCAGGTTGGAAGAAGGGATGGCGATACACCGCCATTTCTTCCTCAGTTAAGCGGCGGATGACGCTAGCCGGAAGGACACGTTCGACAAATACGTTCTTTTGCAGCACGACTTCGTCACCGGCGGGCGAGCGGAAAGTCTTGAAAATCGCGCGCGCGGCTGCGGGCCACTCTTCCCAACTCCACGGTTTGGCTATGGCTTCCATGTAGACGAGTCCCTTGACCCGCTCGGGGTGCCGATAGGTCCAATAAAACCCCAGCGCCGAGCCCCAGTCGTGCATCACTAACGTGACGTTCTTGGTCAGTCCCAACGCCGCGAACCAGGCATCAAGATAGCGCGCGTGATCGACAAGGCGATAGGAGCCATTGGCAGCCTTGCCCGAGTCGCCCATGCCGATGAGATCCGGGGCGAGGCAGCGACCGAGTTTTTCCACCTGCGGAATCACATTGCGCCACAGGTAGGAGGAAGTGGGGTTGCCATGCAGAAACACCACAGGGTCGCCTGCTCCAGTATCGACATAGGCCACTTCCGAGTCGAGCACGGCGACGCGACGGCGGGGGTAAAGGTCGGAGGCTGATATAGCAGTCTGGTTCATTATTTCCTTCCTTTATCGTTTCGTGCCTGCCACCTCCGCCATCAGATGCAACGCCTCACGCTGGCTCGTCTGCACTAACATGGTCGTGACCCCGGCATCCTCCCATCCTTTGTATCGCTGCCGAATCCGCGCCTCTGGTCCGCACAGCGACATTTCATCGCAGAGTTCATCCGGCACGGCGGCAATCGCCTCGGCCTTGCGTCCGGAGAGATAGAGTTCTTGAATGCGCGCGGCGATGTCGCCGTAACCGTACTTCACGACCATTTCATTGTGGAAGTTCTTTTGCTTCGCGCCCATGCCGCCGACGTAGAGGGCAAGGGTCGGCTTCATCTGCGCCAGACAGGCGCGCACGTCGTCACCAATGGTGATCGTGCAGCCCGGGACGATGTCGAAATCTTTCCAGGACTTGCCGTTTCCCGCGCGCTTGAACCCTTCCTCAATCGCCGGGCGAAACATTCCCAAGCGTTGCGGTGAAAACCAGATCGGCAGCCAGCCATCAGCCAGTTCAGCGGTGGTGCGAACGCTTAGCGGCTGCATGGTTGCGAGATAAACAGGCAACTGGCGACTGTGCAGGATCGACTTCAGCGGTTTGCCGAGGCCGGTCGCGCCGGGGCCGTGATAAGGAAGCTGGTACGCTTGCCCGTCCAATGCCACGGGCTCTTCACGCGCCCAAATTTTCCGCAGGATCTGCACATATTCTCGCAGACGCGCCACGGGCTTGTCGTAGGGCATACCATGCCAGCCTTCGACCACTTGTGGTCCGGACAGACCCAAGCCGACCAGCACGCGTCCGCCGGAGAGGGCATCAAGCGTGGACATGGTCATGGCGCACATCGCCGGCGTGCGTCCCGCGATCTGCATGATGCCGGTGCCGAGCTTGATGCGGGTGGTTTTGGCCGCCAGGTAGGCCAGTGGGGTCACCGCATCCGAACCGTATGCTTCCGCAGTCCAGACCGAGTCGTAGCCCAGTTGTTCGGCCTCAAGCACACGGTCGAGCGGCAATTCGACCCGTCCGCCGGAATAGCCAATATTGATCCCGAGTTTCATACGGTCCTCCTCATTCCCTTGTCACCCGCGGAGCGATTGCGAGGCGGCTGCCCGGTCCACGGGTACCCTTGGCATACAGGTGAGTCAATCAGGGTTGGAAAAAGCTAAGGTCGTGGACAGCCGAGCCGGCTGTCCCACCAGTGGGTGGCACAGGCCGCTGGCCTGGGCGAAATGCAGAGGGGACGCTCAGTCAAGTAGGGTGCATTATGCACCATTTTATCGGTGCGCAGAGCGCACCCTACTGGCTCAGTGTCTCCGCTACTCTGCGATAGTCTTCGAGGCGAGGAAGGAGCAGGGGCAAATCGACTCCGGCCTGGCGATACTTGACAATGCGCTCTTGGCAGCGGGCCGCCGAGCCAACCACATAGAACGCATCGACCATCTCGTTACTGATGAGTCCGACCGCATCTTTGCCACCATCTTTGGCGACCGAGGCGCGCAGCGACGGTAGCATCGTGGGATCGAA
>JBGPOI010000410.1:0-4721 GCA_041487975.1 Binatia bacterium
GAGAACCCCAGGGGACCCAATCCCAGCTCCCCCTGGCTCGGATCAACACGAACTGCTGGCTGCCTAACCCTACAAACATTTCTGAAATGAAGCACTAAGCTGACCGCTGATAGCTGAGAGCTTCTTCTACTCTTTACCCTCCATGCCGAAGCCGCTAAGGTATGGGGCCGTGAGGGATACACGATGGATTTCAACTTCACTGCCGAGGAAGAGACGTTTCGCCAGGAACTCCGCACCTGGCTACAGAGTAATCTCCCCGAAGGCTATGACCCGCAGAAACTCGATGAGATCGACGCCGATGCACGCTTCGAGTTCCAACGTGCCTGGCAGAAGAAGGCCCATGCGGCCGGATGGGTCGGTATCCACTGGCCCCAGGAATATGGCGGCCGCGGCGCCAGTTTACTGGAGATGTTCATCTTTAATCAGGAGATGAACAAGGCCCGCGCTCCCCGCTACGCCAACACTCTGGGACTGCTGATGTCCGGCCCCACCATCATCCACTGGGGAACCGAGGAGCAGAAGCGCAGATACTTGCCGAAAATCCTTGCTGGCGAGGAAATCTGGTGCGAAGGCTTGTCCGAGCCGAACGCGGGATCGGACTTGGCATCTCTGCAAACCCGTGCGCTAGAAGATGGAGACCACTTCGTCGTCAACGGTCAAAAAGTGTGGACCAGTTACGCCCACCGCGCCGATTACAGTCAGCTCTTTGTCCGTACTGACCCCAACGCGCCCAAGCACAGAGGCATCAGTTGCTTAGTGGTAGACATGAAAACTCCTGGGGTCACCGTGCGACCCTTAGTGCAGATCACCGGCGATGCGGAGTTCAATGAAGTATTCTTCGAAGATGTGCATGTGCCACGCACCAACCTGCTCGGTCCCAAGGATGAAGGCTGGAAGGTGCTGGTCACTACACTAATGCACGAGCGCGCCGGCATCGGCTCCGAACTGCCTGTGCATCGGCAACTGGCCGAACTGCTCCGGCTGACCAAGACCGTCGAACTCAACGGCAAACCCGCGAGTGAGGATCCGGCGGTGCGTCAGAAACTGGCTCAGTTCGCCATCGAGTGCCAGGCCGTCACCTACAACATGTTCCGCAGCTTCAGCAAACGGATCAAGGGCAACCCGCCCGGACCCGAGGGCTCGATCAACAAGCTGGTCGGTTCTGAGCTGAACTTGCGCATGGCTGCGTTTGTCACCGAGTTGCTTGGCCCGTATGCGCAACTTACGCAGGGCTCGCTTTATGCCGTGGACCACGGCCGCTGGCCGCGTGCCGCGCTATGGGGCCGGCTGCTCACCATTGGTGGTGGCACATCCGAGATCCAGCGTGGCATCCTGGGTGATCGAGTGTTGGGGCTGCCGAAAGGGTAAAAAAGTAATCGCTGAACGCTAAAAAAGAAGGAGGAATAAGAAATGGGTAAACTTGACGGCAAGGTAGCGGCAATCACCGGTTCAGGCCGGGGGATCGGGCGCGGTATCGCGCTGCTGATGGCAAAGGAAGGGGCCAAGGTCGTGGTAAACGATCTTGGCGCGAGCGTCTCCGGTGAAGGGGTTGATAAGGGACCAGCGCAGCAGGTGGTGGACGAGATTAAGAAAGCCGGCGGCCAGGCGGCGGCTAACACGGACAACATCGCTACAATCAAAGGTGGAGAAGGCCTAGTGCAGACAGCGGTCGATTCATTCGGCAGGCTTGACATTTTGGTCAACTGTGCGGGCATCCTGCGCGATCGCATGATCTTCAACATGACTGAGGAAGAGTGGGACGCAGTGATCGCCGTGCATCTGAAAGGGCACTTCTGCACTATTCGCCCAGCTTCGGCTTTGATGCGCCAACAGAAAGGTGGCCGCGTTATCAATTTCTCGTCCGGCTCGGCGCTCGGCGCTCCGGGACAACCTAACTACGCCGCGGCTAAAGCCGGTATTCTGGGCCTGACATATAGCTGTGCCAACGCACTCGCCAAATATGGTATTACCTGTAACGCCATCATGCCTGGAGCGGCCACGCGCATGACGGATACCATTCCGGCGAACTTCGCCCAGCGGATGGGTCTTTCTACGAGCAGCGAACAAGCGCAAGCCAGCCCTATGGACCCAGCCAATGTCGCGCCAATCGTAGTGTTCCTTGCCAGTGATGCAGCCCAAAACGTCACCGGTCAGTGTTTCGGAGCCAGCGGCTATCGTATTTCGCTGTACACCCACATGGTGCCGGAGAAGGTTATCTACAGCGAGGGACCGTGGGATCTTGACCACCTCTTCAAGGTGTTTAACAGCACCCTGGGAGCAGACCTCAAGCCACCGAGGATGGTGTAACCCCGGGAAGTGTCCGAATTCCGACAGTACTCGTCGTCTACCGGGCTTGTATCCGCGAGAGTGCTCTGGTAATGTTCTGTTCTCCGGTTCATTCCATACGTCACACTGAGTTGGTTCGAGAAATAGAAGGCCCCTGGAACCGCACTCATGGTTCCCGGGGCCTTTTTTCGTTCTTGTGGAGGTTTTAATGGCAACGAAGTTATTTGTCGGTAATCTTTCCTTTGATGCGACCACCGCAGGCCTGGAGACGTTGTTCGGCCAGGCTGGCACGGTAGCGTCCGTCAATATCATCACGGACAAGTTCACTGGCAAATCCCGAGGGTTTGGCTTTGTCGAGATGGGGAGTACCCAAGAAGCGCAGACCGCGATCGAGCGGTTTAATGGCTATGAGCTGCAAGGCCGTGCCCTGACGGTTAACGAGGCCAAGCCGCAGGAGTCCCGTGGTGGGGGCGGTCGCTCTTTTGGTGGAGGTGGTGGGGGTGGTCGTGGTGGTCGCGAGGGACGCTGGTAACACACACAAGGCCTGGGGGATTTCCTGAATCCCCTTTTGTGACAGTTCACTGGGCCGCATGCCCTGCAGAATCCATAAGGTTATGTGGGGCTTTGCGTTTATGCTTCTTGTTTCTTAGAAGGGGACAAGTGACAAGGCTCACACTTCCCCAGGTCCCCCTCCAGGTGCAACAGCGGGGATGCCTAGGACGGAAGGCTACGGTTTGTACGATTGAACTTGCCTCAAGCGGCGACGAGTCAGCCCCCCATCACAGAGCGAATTCGGCGAAGGTCGACAATGGCGCGATCGGCTCCCTTCCATTTCTATGCTGGTGTCTGCGGCCTGGGTATGACTTGGCTGAAGTAATCGAGCCGCAGATGTAGGAAGAGATATGACGAAAAGAATCCATGTCGGGAATCTGGCGAGCGACACGACAGAGCGCGATCTTACCAGCCTGTTCGAGCGGGTTGGGCAAGTTGTATCAGTGAGAATTATGGTGGACCGTGACACCGGCCGCTCAAAGGGCTTCGGCTTTGTGGAGATGGGCAGTGAAGATGCGGAGAGAGCGATCACACAGTTGAACCGAACGGACCTCAACGGTCACCTCCTCTCGGTCAGCGAGGCGCACGCGCGCCCGCAGTCCTCAGGCGAACGTGGTATCCCTCCTAGCCGTCTTTTTGTGGGCAATCTTCCCTATAATGCAACTGCTGCAGAGCTGAAAGAATTCTTTTCGTCAGTCGGCTTGGTTTCTTCTGTCTCTCTTCCCGTCGAAAGGGAGAGTGGGAAGCCGCGCGGGTTTGCTTTCGTTGAGTTCCCCGATCATGCACATGCCCAGGAGGCGGTACGTCGCTTCCACAATCAGCCCTTCAACGGGAGAGCGCTTGTGGTTAATGAGGCTCGCGCTAGAGAGAGCCGTCCGCTAACGAGCTTCCCCTCACGGCCCTCCCAGCCCCTATCGGAGCGTCCTTCTGACTCTCCTGTGGACGAGCGGCCTTCCCGCAGGGGTGGTGGATCAAGCCGCCCTTTTGGTCCTGACGCCGCCCCGCATCGTAGCCGCTCGCAGACGAGTCGCGGCCCGAAATCAGAGCGCGGCCGCAAAAACCCTATCCCGGAAAGGAAAGGTGGACAGTTCTTTGGTACAGCTGACGACGAACCGTACGACGATGCGTTGACGGGGGAACAGAACGCGAGCCAAATGAGTGACCCGGAGAGCGGCGAGCAGCCTTGACCTACTCTAGCGAGCTCGAGGTCTGGGTTTCTGGTCAGGATAGCAATGAGGGAAAGCCCTACGTTCTAAACAGGGAGAAGAAGGAGTTTGCACATGGCGAACAAGACCCGCGCAACGTTCCAGAAGCGTCAGAAAGAGCAAGCGCGTCAACAAAAACAGCGAGACAAGGCAGTGCGCCGGTTGGAAGCGAAACAAAACAAGGCACAGACCGCCCCAAGAAGCGCGGGAGCTGAAGACCCGGATATCGCGGGTATTCGCCCGGGGCCGCAGCCGTTGCCTGCGCAGTGGGATGCCGTAGATGGAGCATGAAGAGGGGCTGAGTGGACATTGGGAGCAATGACATGTCCTCCCATTCTCCGAGGGGCCAGAAACTCGGGCGGCACGTGAAGGCGGTGCTGGCGCTCCCACAGAAGGAAACCTGTGGTGCACCTCACCAGGAATTTTTCTAGGCCGCACGCGCTCGTGCGCCAAGATCGCCCGTTCCTCAGCGTTCATTTTGTCACGGAGGCGAGAGCCCTTCCCCAGATGCCGCACGCTGGGTGCCCCGCCCTCGGAAAAGAACTCTTCATAGGGCTGAGCCGGGAGGTACCCCTCCGGCTTGCGGTCGGTGAGGGTCACGCCCAAGAGGTGTTCGACCAGGTCCACGTCATACATCCGGACCGCATCGTAGTCGGTGAGGAGGGCACAGACCTCGAC
>JBGPOI010000411.1:0-4716 GCA_041487975.1 Binatia bacterium
GCAGCCGGAGGAATCGCCCGCCGCCAAACTCGACAAGCTGGAACAACTCGTGCAGGCGTCCCGCCTGCCGGTCGCAGAGGCCGTGCCGCTGTTTGCCACGTTGCTCTCGCTGCCGGTGCCAACGGCTCAGTATCCGCCGCTCAACCTCAGTCCGCAGCGGCAACGACAGCAGACCCACGACCTGCTTGTCGCCTGGCTAGTCGAAGAGGCCGAACGGCAGCCGGTGCAGGTGACGTGGGAAGACGTGCACTGGGCTGATCCCTCCACGCTGGAGGTGCTCGGGCTGGTCATCGAGCAAGCGCCCACGGTGCGGATGCTGAACCTCCTGACCTATCGGCCCGAGTTTCAACCCCCGTGGCCGATGCGCTCGCATATGACCCCGCTCACCTTGAATCGCTTAGAGCGGCTCCAGGTGGAGGCGCTAGTGACGCATCTCGCTGGCGGCAAGGTGCTGCCAGCCGAAGTCATGCAGCACGTGGTCAGCAAGACCGATGGCGTGCCGTTATTTGTCGAGGAGCTGACCAAGACCGTGCTGGAGTCCGATATCCTGCGGCACGTCGACGGGCGCTACGAGCTGCTGGGACCGCTGTCCACCCTCGCCATTCCCTCCACCTTGCAAGATTCGCTCATGGCCCGGCTGGATCGGCACCCGGTCAGCAAAGAGGTGGCGCAGTTGGGCGCCGTGCTGGGACGGGAGTTTGCCTATGCCACGCTCAAGGCCTTGACGCCGCTGGACGACGCCACACTCCAGGACCGGCTCTCGCAGTTGGTGGAAGCGGAACTGCTCTATCAGCGGGGACGACCGCCCCGCGCCCGGTACACCTTCAAGCATGCCTTGATCCAAGACGTGGCGTATGCGTCGTTACTGAAGAGCACCGGTCAGCACTACCATCAGCAGATTGCTCAACTGTTCGTGCACCACTTCCCCGATCTCGTCGAGACGCAGCCCGAAGTGGTGGCGCATCATTACACGGAGGCGGGGTTAGTGGAACAGGCTCTTCCCTACTGGCAGCAGGCGGGACGCCGTGCCGCCCAACGCTCGGCCAATGTGGAAGCGGTCACGCACCTCCGCCGCGGGCTCGCCTTGGTGGAGATGCTGCCCGAGACCGCTGAGCGCAACCAGCACGAACTGGCCGTCCAGGCGACCCTGGGGCCGGTATTGATCCAGACCCAGGGGTGGGCGGCACCAGAGACCGGCGCCGCCTATACGCGAGCCGCGGAACTCTGCCAACAGATGGGAGAGACGGCGCAGCGCTTTCCCGTGCTGTACGGCGTGTGGGGGTTTCAGATCGTGCGAGCAGAACACCAGACCGCGCGCACGCTGGGAGAAGAACTGTTGCACCTCGCGGAAAAGGAACACGATCCTGCCCTCCTGGTGGAGGCACATTTTACGTTGGGGTTGACACTACTCTTCTTGGGAGAAGTAGCAGCTGCCCGCAGGCACTGTGAGCAGAGTGTGGCGCACTACAACGCGCAGCAGCATAGTTCCCTGGCCATCGAATATGGCCACGATCCGGCCATGAGTTCTCTCATCTTTGAGGCGTGGGCGCTGTGGTTGCTCGGCTATCCCGAGCAGGCATTGCGGCAAAGCCAGGCAAGTGTGACCCTCGCCCACGGGCTCGCGCATCCCTTTAGTCTCGCCTA
This sequence comes from Binatia bacterium, assembly GCA_041487975.1. Taxonomy (GTDB): domain Bacteria; phylum Desulfobacterota; class Binatia; order Bin18; family Bin18; genus JACQEL01. The sequence continues at coordinate 1,645 of JBGPOI010000411.1, forward strand.
TGCCCTCACTTTCGCAACCGGTGTGCATCAATACCGCCGGGAATGGGACCAGACACTGGAGCAGGCAGAAGCAGGGCTCGCCCTCGCGACCGAGCAAGGATTCCCCTTCTTTGTTGCGCAGTCCACCATCTATCGCGGACGTGCCTTGGCGGAGCACGGGCACGCGGCAGCCGGGATTGCCCAGATGCGATGGGGGATAGCAGCGATGCGAGACACCGGGGCAGAGATATTGCTGTCATATTTTCCTGCCTTGCTGGCCGAAGCGTATCTGAAAGACGGGCAGGTCGAAGAAGGGCTAGCGACCGTGGCCGAGGCGTTGGCCTTTGTGGACCGCACCGAGGAACGCTTCTACGAAGCGGAGCTGTGGCGGATTAAGGGGGAACTGCTGCTAGCGAGGAAAGTCGAAAGTGAAAAGTCAAAAGTTGAAAGTCAAAAATGACCAACCCCTGTCGAGAGGAGTTCATGATGTCAACGGTGACGATTGAAGAGGCGCAGGCCACACTTTTGGACTTGATCCACACACTCCAGCCTAATGAGGAGGTGGTGATCACCGAGAATAGTCAGCCGGTCGCACGCTTGACGCCAATCGCGGAGGGCGCGCCACGCGTGCCCGGCATTGCGCAAGGGAAAGTCACCGATGCGTTTTTTGAGCCACTCCCCGAGGCGGAGTTGAAGGCGTGGGAACAATGAAATGCCTACTCGATACCCATGCCCTCCTCTGGTGGCTCTTTGACGACCCGAAACTCTCACCACGCGCGCGCGAAACCATTGCGAGGCCAGAGAACGAGATCCTCGTGAGCGCCGCTTCGGCGTGGGAAATCGCGACCAAGCATCGGATCGATAAATTACCAGAGGCAGGTGACGTCGTCGGTCAATTCCCGGCATATCTACGAAAGGCGCGCTTTACCGCCCTCGATGTCTCCGTCGATCACGCACTCTTAGCGGGCAGCTTGCCTGGCCCGCATCGAGATCCTTTTGACCGCATGCTCATTGCCCAGGCAAGGCTGCATAGCGTTCCTATTGTGACCATCGATCCCATTTTTGGCGACTATGGAGTGAGTGTGATTTGGTGACGTAGAGGAATGCGCATGACATTTAACGAAGTGTTGGAACAGGTTCGGGGAAAAATACGGGACAAAGGCCGGGTGACGTACCGGGCGCTGAAGCGGGAGTTCTCGCTGGATGACGACTACGTTGCCGATATTGCCGCAGAACTTATTGAGGCGGAACATGTCGCCCGGGATGAGGATGGAAAAGTGTTGGTGTGGACGGGTGGGGAAGGAAGCGGAGAAGCGGAGAACCGGAGAACCGAAATCCTCACCCCAGCACCCAACACCTAGCACCCAGCCCCCCAGTAGCTACACGCCACCGCATCTCGCCGAGCGCATCCGCGTGGAGCAGGCCGCGCTGGAAGCGCGCAGTGGAACCGACGGTGAGCGCAAGACCATCACGGCACTGTTTGCCGATCTCAAAGGCTCGACAGCGTTGATTGAAGGTCTTGATCCGGAAGAAGCCCGAGCAGTTATCGATCCACTGCAACTGATGATGGACGCCGTGCATCAGTATGACGGCTATGTGGCGCAAGCCTTGGGCGATGGCATCTTTGCCCTGTTCGGCGCGCCGCTGGCCCATGAGGATCATCCCCAACGCGCGCTCTATGCCGCCCTGCGCATGCAGGAGGCGATGCGGCGCTATGCCGATACGCTGCGCCATAAAGGCTATCCCCCGCTGCTGATGCGCGTGGGACTGAACACCGGCGAAGTGGTGGTGCGCTCGATCCGCAAAGACGATCTCCACACAGATTATGTGCCAGTGGGGCATTCGACCAACCTGGCGGCGCGGATGGAGCAGCTCGCCACGCCCGGCGCGATTCTGGTCACCGCCTACACGCACAAACTCACCGATGGCTACTTTGCCTTCAAGGATTTGGGCCCCACGCAGATCAAAGGGGTGGAAGAGCCGCTCAATATCTATGAAGTGCTGGGTGTGGGGCCACTGCGCACGCGGTTACAAGTGGCGGCCAGACGGGGATTGACCCGCTTCGGCGGACGCCACAGTGAGATGGACCAACTGCAAACTGCCTTGGCCCAAGCCAAAGCCGGGCACGGGCAGCTCGTGGGGGTGATGGGCGACCCCGGGCTGGGGAAGTCGCGGCTGTTTCATGAATTTGTAGGGGCGTACGGCCGTACGCCCCTACTGGTGCTTCAAGCCTATTCCGTCTCCCACGGCAAGGCGTCGGCGTATCTGCCGGTGATTGAGCTGCTCAAGAGTTACTTTGACATCCAGCCACAAAACGATGAACGAACGCGTCGTGAAAAAGTCACCGGCAAAGTGCTCATGCTCGACCGCAGCTTGGAAGACACTCTGCCCTATCTGTTTGCGTTGCTCGGCATTGAAGAACAGCCCTCGCCGTTGCAGCAGATGGACCCGCAGATTCGGCGGCGACGGACGTTTGAGGCGCTGAAGAAGCTGTTCCTGCGGGAGAGTCTCAATCAACCCTTGATCCTGATCTTTGAAGACCTGCACTGGATCGATGGGGAGACGCAGGGATTCCTCGATGTGCTCAGTGAGAGTGTGGCCAGCGCCAAGCTGCTGCTCTTAACCAATTACCGCCCGGAGTATCGCCACGAGTGGGGGCAGAAGACGTATTACACGCAGCTCCGTCTGGCGCCGCTAGGGAGAGCCGAAGCCGAAGAATTTCTCGATGTTCTGCTCGGCATTCCCGTAGGGGCGGTTCGCGAACCGCCCCTACGACACCTCACACAGCTCATCCTCGACAAGACCGAAGGCACGCCGTTCTTCATGGAAGAGATCGTCCAGGAGTTGGTGGAGCAAGGGGTGTTGGTACGCGACGCTGTAGGGGCACGTTGCAACGTGCCCCTACCAACGGACCTGCATCTTCCGCCCACCGTCCAAGGCATTCTCGCCGCCCGCATTGACCGCCTCGCCCCAGACGAGAAAGCCCTGCTGCAGCAATTAGCGGTCATTGGCCGGGAGTTTCCGTTGAGCGTGGTGAAGCACGTCCTCTCGCAGCCGGAAGCCGACCTCTATCGGATTCTTGCTTCGCTCCAA
>JBGPOI010000412.1:0-4713 GCA_041487975.1 Binatia bacterium
TTCCTCTCGCTTTTGTGAACCCCGGGGACGTGGTGTTGGTCCCCGACCCCGGCTATCCGGTGTACAACATCGGCACCATTTTCAGCGACGGGGAGCCGTATTTCATGCCGTTGCGCAAAGAAAACGGTTTCCTGCCCGACCTCAAGGCGATTCCCGAAGCTGTGGCCCAGCGGGCCGCGCTCATGTGGATCAGCTATCCCAACAACCCCACCTCCGCAGTCGCACCGAAAGAATTCTTTGCTGAAGCCATCCGCTTCGCCGAAAAGCACAATATCATTCTCTGCCACGACAACGCCTACTCCGAAGTCTATTACGAAGGAAAGAAGACTTCGAGCTTCCTCGAAGTAGATGGCGCTAAGGAAGTCGGCATCGAGTTCCACTCGCTCTCCAAGACGTACAATATGACCGGCTGGCGCCTCGGCTTCGCGGTGGGAAACGCCGCGCTGATCGACGGTCTCGGCAAAATTAAGACCAATGTTGACTCCGGCGTGTTCCAGGCGGTCCAGGAAGCAGGTATTGCCGCGCTCACCGGCGACCAGAGCGTTGTCGAAGAGATGCGCCACATTTGTCAGCAGCGGCGCGATATTCTCGTGCGCGGCTTGAATGCCATTGGCCTGGCGTGCACACCGCCGCTGGCAACTTTCTACGTGTGGGCTGAGGTGCCAAAGGGGTATACCTCCGCCAGCTTGACGAGCAAGATTCTGGACGACACTGGAGTGGTCGCAACGCCGGGCAGTGGCTTCGGCGCATCCGGCGAGGGCTATATTCGCTTCAGCTTGACCGTGGACACCGAACGTCTGCGGGAAGCGGTGGCGCGGTTGCAAACCCTGCGCTGGTAAACGGTCCGGCTCCCGTAGTTCTCGATAAACGGGAAGGGACCTAGCCTTAGCGGATGTTTCTTCACCCTGTTCCTTTCCCACACTGGGCAAGGGAACCTGTGACCCAGGGACTGGGTGAAGAGTCGAAGTTTGGACTGGCGACCTGCGGTGCGGGACGCGAAAGGGAGATGTTCCACCGAGTCTTTATCGGCATAGGTTCGAACCTGGGCAATCGTCGCGCCCATTATCAGAAGGCCTTAGCGTCGATCGCGCAATTGCCTAAGACTCGTATTGTCAAAACGTCTTCCTTGTACGAAAGCGAGCCTCTCGGCGACGCGAAGAACTGGTACATCAATGGCGTGATCGAGGTCGAAACCGCATTTTCACCCTTACAACTGCTTCACCGCTTGCAGGAGATTGAACTGGCCATAGGTCGCAAGCGGGCTGCGGACACGAAGAAATGGGCCTCGCGCAAGATCGACCTCGACATCCTGCTGTTCGATAACCAAGCGGTCGATTCGCGCACCTTGAAAGTTCCACACCCAGAGTTGCACCACCGCCGCTTCGTCCTGCTGCCGCTCTGTGAACTCGCGCCGCACCTCACACATCCGCGTCTGGGCGTGACGATTACCGACTTGTTGGTCTCGCTGAAAGACGATAAACGAGTGATGCTGTTACCACCCCATGCTTGATCCGTCAGTGCCGCTGGGACAAAACTCGAGGTCTCAGTGAGGCTTGGAAGGGAGTCATCATGAAGATTTTTATCGATACCGCGGATGTCGCGGAGATCCGTGAAGCTCACTCTTGGGGCATTGTTGATGGCGTGACCACGAACCCTTCGCTGGTGGCGAAGTCGGGGCGTTCGCTTGAGTCGGTCATCAACGAGATCTGCACAATTGTAGACGGCCCGATCAGCGCCGAGGTCGTCAGCGTCGAGGCGCCGGGTATGGTCGAGGAGGGCGAACGGCTGGCGGCTATCCATCCCAATGTCGTGGTCAAAGTCCCGATGATTCCCGCGGGATTGAAAGCGACCAAAATCCTCAGCGGCCGCGGGATCCCGATCAACGTCACGCTCATTTTCTCGCCGGCCCAGGCGCTGCTGGCCGCCAAGGCGGGTGCGACGTATGCCAGCCCCTTTGTCGGCCGACTCGATGACATCGCCGAGGATGGCATGGGAGTGATAGCACAAATAGTGCGCATCTACACGAACTATGACTTTCCTACCGAGGTGTTGGTCGCAAGCGTGCGCCACCCGATCCACTTCGTCCGCGCCGCGGAACTCGGGGCTCACGTCGCGACCTGTCCTTTTAGTGTCTTGCAACAAATCATGAAGCACCCACTTACCGACGTGGGGCTGGAACGGTTCCTGGCCGACTACCACAAGGCGACGCAGCGATAGGGCGTCAAGAGCAAGATCTCAAAGCCGGCGGGGCGAATATAAGATTCGCCCCTATCACCCTTCCTCCGTCAGGATGACTTTCACTTGTTCTCCTTGCTCTCGTAGGGCCGCGACCCGTTCACGAAAGTCAGTGATGTCTGTGCTCTGCCCGCGCAGTCGGTCAATTTCTTTTATCAACGCCGCATACGCGTCGAGGAAACGGCTGAATGCCTGTAGCGACCGTCGCTCGGCATAGCGCGAGCTGACAATTCGCACGAAGTCCCGCGCCCGATCCAGGGGATACGTGAACTCTTCCATCGAGATCGTCTGATGGTCCTCCAGCAAATCGCTCATCTTCTTGGCCATGGACACCAACAGGTCTATGTGCGTGCGCATCAACTTGCCGTATTTGAGCCAGTAGCAACCGCCCATCGCCAGGGGGAAGAGCAGCACGATCACGAGACAGCGCCACCAATCTTGTCGCTGGGCTTGACGATCAGGAGAGAGGCGGCCTAACATACATTTGGGGCGTAGATTCGGGTTGCGATCTTCCGCGTGGCCAAGGGCCTGCGGTATCGTACCGAACAGGGAGTAGTGTTTCATGTTTCAACTTCCTCCGGTCTATTTTGAGCGGCTCCTCGAAAGCTCCCTTGATATCGTCATCGCCGTCGACTCCAAAGGGCAGATCATTTTTTATAATGACGGGGCGCGCAAGACCCTCGGTTATACTCCGGCGGAAATACGCGGGAAGCACGTGACCACGGTCTACCCTAGCTCGGCAGAGGCGCGCAAGGTAATGGCGGCTATGCGCAGCGGGGAGTTCGGCGAGAAGAGCAAGGTCAAGAATTTTGAAACCGTCCTGTTGGCCAAGAGTGGAGAACAGATTCCAGTCGCCATCTCCGGCTCGGTCATCTACGACGAGACGGGTGCGGAAATCGGCTCGATTGGCTTTCTGAAAGATCTGCGCGAGATTCGCCGCCACGATCAACTTGCCACCCTGGGCGAACTCGCTGTCGGGCTGGCCCACCGGATCAACAATCCTCTGGAAGTCATTTTCAACAACCTCGACCTGCTGGCCGGGCACCTGGCACGGGTCATGCCAGACGAAGAGTATGTCGTTGACGAGGAGCGCATCGAGTCGATTCAGCGCGAGCTGGCCAAGATCCGCGGGATCGTCAGCCGCATGGACGAGCTAGCCCACGGTGCCCAGTATGGCACCACCGAATATCTGCCCGGTTCACGGATGGCCGATCTGGGGCGCGAAGAAGAAGTCACTCCGCAGCTCAAGGAAGCGCCTGCGGTGGCTCGGGCCCTGGCCGGGCTTACTATTTTGGTAGTCGATGACGATTTGGGAGTCTGTTACTCGCTGCGCGATCTCTTGCGTGAAGAGGGGTGTGTCGTCGAAGTCGCCACCAATGGTCTCGATGCCCTCAAAGTCCTGGCTCGCCAGAAGGTCGATTTGGTGTTGAGCGACGTCGTGATGCCCGATCTCGACGGCTATGACTTGTACATGGAAGTACGCGAACGTTACCGTCAGACGCCAATCGTCCTCATGACTGCCTATTTCTACGATAAAGACCACGTCATCAAGCGTAGCCGACTCGAAGGGTTGCAGGAGGTGATCTTCAAAAAGCCTGTCGATCCGGGCCGGCTCAAGGAGATCATTCTCCGCCGCTGCCGCCCCGAACTGGCTGCCGCACTGCCGGCTCCGAATCCCCAGGAAGGAAAATGACGCTGCCCGGTTACGCGACTCCTCAAGGGACCGTCGCGTATAGTCAACGCTTCGCTGACACCTTAGCTCCTGCCCACTTTCGTGATTCCGCTGACCACGTGCAGCTCTCCTCGATCGGCCTCGGGACATACCTCGGAGAAGCCGACGCCCGCACCGATGCGCTCTATGCTGCGGCGATCGTACGGGCGTTGGAATGTGGCTGCAACGTGCTGGACTCGGCCATCAATTACCGCCACCAACGCAGCGAGCGAGTGATCGGCCAGGTCCTGGCAGCGCTCGACGGTGAAGGTTTGGTCAAGCGCGAGGAAGTGATAGTGGCCACCAAAGGCGGATACTTGGCCTTCGATGGTGAGGTCCCACCCGACCCCCGCGTGTATGTCTACACCACGTTCATTAAGACCGGCCTGGCCAACCAGGACGACATCGTCGAGTGGAATTGTATGGCGGCACGTTACCTCGACGACCAGGTCGAACGCAGCCTGAGAAACCTGGGGCTAGAGTGTATTGATATCTACTATCTGCACAACCCCGAGGCTCAGTTGCAGAAGTGGCCCCGGCAGGAGTTTTACCGCCGCATCGAAGAGGCGTTTACTGTCCTGGAAGCCAAGGTCGCGGAAGGCAAAATCCGCCGCTACGGCACGGCCACCTGGAACGGATACCGCCAACCGCTGACCGCGCGCGAATATCTGTCCTTGGCCGACCTGGTGGCTATTGCCGAGAAGGTCGGCGGCCAGGAACATCACTTCAAGGTCGTGCAGCTCCCTTACAACCTGGCGATGCTCGAA
>JBGPOI010000413.1:0-4712 GCA_041487975.1 Binatia bacterium
GAAACGGGAAACGACTCAGGACTGTCATGGAATCGCAGAGCATCGAACGCAAACTTGCGGCCATTGTGAGCGCTGATGTCAAAGGCTATAGCCGCCTCATGGGTGAAGATGAGGTGGCGACTATCCGTACTCTGACCGCCTACCGTGAAGTCATGGCTACTCTCATTCGCCAACACCGGGGTCGAGTGGTGGACTCCCCCGGCGATAATCTGCTGGCCGAGTTTGCTAGCGTCGTGGACGCTGTGCAGTGCGCGGTCAAGATTCAACAAGAGCTAAAGAAGAGAAATGCCGACCTGCCGGCTCCCAGGAAGATGGAGTTTCGCATCGGCATCAATCTGGGTGATGTGGTTGTTGAAGGAGAAAAAATCTACGGAGATGGGGTCAACATCGCGGCGCGGCTGGAGGGATTGGCCGACGCAGGCGGCATTTGCGTTTCTGGGATTGTCTATGACCAGGTTGAGAATAAGCTGAACTCGCTTAACTTAGGATACGAATACCTCGGCGAACAAACGGTCAAGAACATCGCCAAGCCAGTGCCGGTGTATCGGGTGCTCATCGAGCCTGAGGCTGCTGTTCATCCTGGAGGGGCGGCCCCACGTGCCGCCCAGAGCCCCTTCCCCAGGGCAACCACATCGGGTTGCCCCTACAAACCTCCGAGGCGAGGTGATCTCGCCTCTCCCTCTCTTACCTGACAAGCCGTCGATTGCAGTGTTGCCTTTTGCCAACCTCAGCGGCGACCCCGAGCAGGAGTATTTCAGTGACGGCATCACCGAGGACCTCATCACCGACCTCTCCAAACTCTCCGGACTATTTGTGATTTCCCGCAATTCGACTTTTCTCTACAAGAGCAAGGCCGTCAACCCCCAACAGGTGAGCCGGGAACTCGGCGTGCGCTATATGCTGGAAGGCAGTGTGCGCAAGGCAGGCAACCGGGTGCGTATCTCCGCCCAGTTGATAGACACCGCCACGGGGTATCATCTCTGGGCTGACCGCTATGACCGGGAGCTGCAGGACATCTTTGCCGTACAAGACGAGGTCACGCAAAAGATTGTCGCGGCTCTGCAGGTCACACTAACCGAAGGAGAACAAAAGCGCCCGCGGCGTCCACCGACGAACAATCTGGACGCCTATGAACACTTCCTACGCGGGCTCGAGTGCTACTGGCGCCGCACGCGGGAAGCGAACACCCAAGCGCGGCGGATGTTTGAGCGGGCCATTGCACTGGACCCCGACTTTGCCGCGGCGCACGCCTGGCTGGGTAGGGCCTACATGATTGAGTGGGCTTTCCAATGGAGCGACGACCCGCAGATCCCGGAACGAGCCGCTGCCCTGGCGCAGCGAGCCGTTGCTTTGGATGATTCTTTGCCTGTGGCCCACCAGACCTTGGCCTACGTGTTTCTTTTGCAGAAGCAGTTTGCCCAGGCGATCGCTGAGGCAGAGCGAGCGATGGTACTTGAGCCGAATGACGCCGATGCCTGTGTCACACTGGGAGAGATTCTCAGTTGCGCGGGCAGACCGCAAGAAGCCGTTGGCTTAGTGGAAAAAGCGTTACGCCTGGATCCCCATTACCCGGCGTCTTACTTATTCGCTTTGGGTCAGGCGTATTACCTGACCGGGCGACATGAGGAGGCGATTGCCGCGCTCAAGAGACTCCTCACCCGCAACCCTCATCATCCGCGGGCGCACTTTTTCCTGGCGATGGTCTATAGCGAGGTCGGCCGCAAAGAAGAGGCGCGGGCGGAGATCGCGGCTTGCGGGCCTGCTTACTCTCTGGAGCGAGTGCGGGACAAGATTCCCTACCGAGATCAGGCGCTTATTGAGCGTTGGATGGCTACCCTCCGGGAACTCCAGCCGCAGTGAAAAGAGGCGGTCAGCGGTCAGCAATTAGCAGTCGACAGGACAAGAAAGTATAATCTCAACTCGGAAATGAGAGGCCGTTTCTTGTGTTTCTTCGTTTTTGCTGATAGCTGACGGCTGATAACTGATCGTTCACAGCAAAAGGGGGGTGTATATGCAAACACGCAGGCGGTTATCATTCGCGAAGGCGCTCCTGTTTTTCTCTTTCCTGACTGGGTTCTTGTTCGTGCCTTACACCAGCCACAGCCAAGGCTTGCTGGAGTTGCAAAAAGATCCCGGCCAATGGGTACTGCCAGGACAGAATTACTCTCTCACCCGTTACAGCGAGCTGAACCAGATCACCGCGGCCAACGTCAAGAATCTCAAGGTCGCCTGGACGTTTTCTACGGGCGTGCTGCGCGGGCATGAGGGCGCGCCGCTGGTGGTCGGCAACACCATGTATCTGGTCACTCCGTTCCTCAACCTCGTGTATGCGCTGGACCTGACCAAGCCGGGCGCTCCGATCAAGTGGAAATACGAGCCGAAGCAAGATCCGGACACGATTCCCATCGCCTGCTGCGACGTGGTCAACCGCGGGGTAGCTTACGCCGAAGGCAAGATCTTCTTCAATCAGCTCGACACGCACACGGTTGCCCTGGATGCCGGCACCGGCAAACTCCTGTGGAAGGTGAAACAGGGCGACGCGAAACAAGGCCAGACTATCACCATGGCGCCATTGGTGATCCGCGATAAGGTGATCACCGGCATCAGCGGTGGCGAGTTCGGTGTGCGCGGCTTTGTCACCGCCAATGACATCAATACCGGCAAACAGGTGTGGCGAGCGTACAGCACCGGTCCGGACTCCGAGGTCTTGATCGGCAAGGACTTCTCATCCCCTTATCCGTCGCACCAAGGCAAGGACCTGGGGGTCTCGACGTGGAAGGGAGAGGAATGGAAGAAAGGCGGCGGCACCACCTGGGGCTGGTACAGCTATGACCCGGAACTCAACCTACTGTACCTCAGCACCGGCAACCCGGGAGCGTGGAACGCCGACCAGCGACCCGGTGAGAACAAGTGGTCGATGACCATCTTCGCGCGCAACCCCGATACCGGCGAAGCGAAGTGGGCCTACCAGATGACCCCGCACGATGCCTGGGACTACGACGGCGTCAACGAGAGCGTCCTCATCGATTTGGGGACCGACGGCAAGACACAGAAGGTGCTGGTGCACTTCGACCGCAACGGCTTTGCCTACCTGATCGACCGTGTCACCGGCAAGGTGCTGATGGCCAAGCCTTTCGGCGAGGTGAATTGGGCGAAGAGTATTGACCTGGAGACCGGTTTGCCGGTTGAGAATGCCGACAAGCGCACCAAGCAAGGTGTCAACGTAAAGGACATCTGCCCTGGCGCGATGGGCGCCAAGGATCAGCAGCCCGTATCGTACTCGCCACGGACCAAGCTCTTCTATGTCCCCACCAACAACATTTGTATGGATTACGAGGGCACGGAGGTCAACTACATGGCCGGCGTGCCTTATGTCGGCGCGATTGTGAATATGCACCCCGGTCCGGGGGGTAACCGCGGCGAGTTCATCGCTTGGGATCCGGCGACAGGCACGAAGAAATGGGGCATCAAAGAGAAGTGGGCAGCCTGGAGCGGCGCCCTTTCCACAGCTAGTGATATTGTCTTTTTTGGCACCATGGACGGTTGGTTCAAGGCGGTGGACGCCCACGACGGCAAAGAGCTGTGGAAGTTCAAGGTGGGCTCGGGGATCATCAGCGCGCCGATGACCTATCTCGGCCCGGATGGCAAGCAGTATGTCGCGGTGCTGTCCGGCGTGGGTGGCTGGTCCGGCTTGGTGGTTGCGGGCGACCTCGCCACGGATGATCCGACAGCGGCGCTCGGTGCGGTCGGCGCTTTTGGCGAACTCGGCAAAGACACCAACAAAGGCGGCATGCTGTACGTGTTCGCGCTCGAAGGCGCGCCGAAGAAGAAGTAGGGTCGATTTAATTGTCAGTACAGCGTTGCGCCGCCCGCCCGGCGATCAATCGCCGGGCTCAAAAGATAAAGCCCGGTAAATCGGGCTCAAAAAGAGATAGGAGCGCCGATGGTCAGGTGGCTTCAGCCACCTTTGCGAAATTAGCCCGGAGTTTCAGCTCCGGGCTATGGCTCGTGGCTATCCTTCTCGTCCTCGCCACGCCCGCCTGGTGCGACGAATCGGACAGCAATCACAAAGAGTTCCGCGTCTGCGCCGATCCCAACAACTTGCCTTTCTCCAATCGGAAACAAGAAGGGTTCGAGAACAAAATCGCCGAGTTGCTTGCGCACGAATTCGGCAGCCAGGTGGCGTACACCTGGTGGCCGCAGCGGCGGGGATTCATTCGCAGTACGCTGAATGCGGGTGTCTGCGATGTGGTGATGGGCGTTCCTGCGAGTTATGGCCCGGTGCTGACGACGCAGCCGTATTACCGTTCCACCTATGTCTTTGTCTACCCGAAGAATGCCGGCTACCAGATCGCTTCCTTTGACGATCCCGTGCTGCGGAAGTTGAGGATCGGCGTGCATCTGATCGGCGACGACTACGCCAATAGCCCGCCTGCGCACGCGCTCAGCAAAAAAGGCATCGTCAATAACGTGGTTGGCTACAGTGTGTTTGGCGATTATGCCGAGGACAGCCCGCCGGGAAAGATCATCGGCGCCGTGGCGGCGGGCGAGGTGGACATGGCGATTGTGTGGGGACCGATCGCCGGGTTTTTTGCCAAGAAACAAACGGTTCCACTCGCTCTCATCCCCGTTCCCGCCGACGCTAGTTCGCCGTCTCTGCCGTTCACTTACAGTATTGCTCTGGGCGTGCGGCGCAAGGACGAGGAACTCAA
>JBGPOI010000414.1:0-4710 GCA_041487975.1 Binatia bacterium
CGCTGGTCCCAGGTAAAAAGAAAGCGGATTTCGGGCCGTGACAAGGCCAATCCGATCATGATCTCCTCGATCTGGCTGCCTTCGGCGGTTGGCGACTTGAGAAAAGCCCGGCGGGGGGGCATGTTGAAGAACAGGTGCCGCACCGTAACGCTCGTCCCCCGCGGCGCGGCCGCGGGCACGATATCAGCCGGAGCGCCGCCGATCACTTTGACTCGCACCCCCTCCACCGCCTCGGGCACGCGGGTCAACAATTCCACATGAGTGACGGCGGCAATACTAGCCAACCCTTCACCACGAAATCCCAGAGTAGAAAGGGCGAACAGCTCGGCGCTGTTGGTGAGCTTGCTGGTGGCGTGACGTTGGACCGCGAGTTGGGCATCCTCGGGACTCATGCCGTCGCCGTCGTCCTGCACGACGATCTCGTTGATCCCACCACCGGTGATGCGGACACTGATGGTACGGGCGCCGGCGTCGATAGCGTTCTCCACCAATTCTTTGACCACCGACGCCGGTCGCTCGATGACCTCGCCGGCGCGGATCTGTTCGATGGTCTGGAGGTCAAGCAGGTGAATGCGGCCCATAGCTGGAACTTGTCAAAAAGTTTTCATGCTTCGACAGGCTCAGCATGAACGGGGAATCTTTCTGGCTCCAATACCCGACCCCGTTCGCCCTGAGCTTGTCGAAGGGTGAACGAGCGGTTTCAGCAACCTTCTAAGAATTGCGCACCTTACGGAAGAGGCCAAGCTGGGCTGGGTTTTCCGACAGAGCTGTTCTCACCCGGCTGACGCGGGGGCGTCTGGGCGGCCGGATAATGTTCACACCGCGCTCCTCCAGATCTTGCAAAATCTCCTCGGCTCGCTCGGTTACCGCCCGCGGCAGCCCGGCCAGCTTCGCCACATGAATGCCATAGGAGTCATCCGCGCCGCCAGGGATCACCTTGTACAAGAAGATCACCTCGCCTTTCCACTCGCGTACGGCAAACGTGTGGTTCTCGACTCCGGGCAGGAGTTGCTGCAGCTCGGTGAGTTCGTGAAAGTGGGTGGCAAAGAGCGTGCGCGGCCGTAGCCCGTCGGCATCGACAAGAAACTCGATGATCGCCCGGGCAATCGATAACCCATCAGAGGTCGAGGTGCCGCGGCCGATTTCATCGAGTAGCAGCAGGCTGCGCGGCGTGGCGTAGTTGAGGATTTGCGCGGTCTCGATCATCTCCACGGCAAAGGTGCTCTCCCCCAGCGCCAGGTTATCCGAAGCGCCGATACGCGTGAAAATGCGGTCCACGATGCCGATCCGCGCTTGCTGGGCCGGTACGAACGAACCGATCTGCGCCAGCAGCACAATGAGCGCGGTCTGACGCAGGTAGACCGACTTGCCACTCATGTTCGGCGCGGTCAGCAGGAGCAGTTGATGAGTCCCACGGTCGAGCAGGACATCGTTCTCGACAAATTTGCTGCGGCCGAGAAGCGTTTCCACCACCGGGTGTCGCCCGCCAGTGATCTGCAAGACTGGCTCTTCGGTCATCTCTGGCCGGACATACTGGTCACGCAACGCCACCCAGGCGAAGCAGGCTAACACGTCCGCCTGCGCGATCGCGCTGGCCACGGCTTGGATCGACCGCAGGTGTTGCAGCACCTGGGTGCAGAGCTGGCTGAACAGCTCTTGTTCTAAAACGATGGCGCGTTCTTCGGCGTGCAGGATCTGCTCTTCGTAGTCTTTTAACTCCGGTGTAATAAAGCGTTCAGCATTGGCCAGGGTCTGTTTGCGGGTGTAGTCGGCCGGCACCTTGGCCAGGTGCGAGTTGGAAACCTCCAGATAATACCCGAACACCCGGTTATAACCGACCTTGAGCGAGGAAATGCCGGTGCGGGAAATTTCCCGGGCCTGCAAAACCGCGAGCCACTGTTTGGCATCGGACGCGATCAATCGTAGCCTGTCGAGTTCGACATGGTAGCCTCGGGCAAAGACGCCGCCTTCACGCAGATGCAAGGGTGGAACATCCATCAGGGCTTGTCGCAGGGTGGTTTGCAACCCGGACAGATCGACCGCCAATTGGTCACGCTGGGCGACCAGCAGAGGGGTCTCGACTCCGGCTAAGGCTTGTACCAGCTCAGGCACCTGAGCCAGCGAGTCGCGCAGCGCCGCCGCATCTTTTGGCGTCGCCACCTGGCAACTAAAACGCGCGATAAGCCTTTCCAGGTCACGTAATGGTGAGAGCGCAGCCCGCAGGCCTTCGCGGATCGTCGAACGATTGACGAGTTCGCCCACCGCTTCGTGCCGTTCCACGATCGCGGCCAGCGACAGCAACGGACTCCGCAGCCAGCGACGCAGCAGCCGCCCGCCCATCGGCGTCAGCGTTTCATCGAACACGTCGAGCAGTGTTTTACCGCGGTAATCGGGATTGGCCGGGCGGAAGAGTTCCAGGCTGCGCTCCACCACCGGTCCCAGGAGCATGGCCGTACCGACCTGTTGTCGCTTGGGAAAGACGATATGCGGCAAAGCGGCCTGCAGATGACTCTGGAGGAACCTGAGCACCAAAGCCACCGCACTGGTTGTCGCCGTAGCCAATTCCAAGGCGCGTAGCGAGTCGAGACCAAAGAATGCCTTGATGTAGGCCATGCTGTCGTCAGGCGCAGCCTGCCAATCATCACAACGCGTGATCACCACTCCCACTCGAGCCTCGCAATATCCGGCAACAAGCGGGGAGGCCGCCAGACTTTTGGTCGTAACGATCTCACTCGGAGCGATACGCTCAAGCGCCTCGGTGAGAGTATCGTCTTTTTCTTCCCAGAAGTGAAACAGCCCAGTGGTCGGCTCCAGCAGCGCCAGTCCCCACTGAGCTTCAGCACGAAACAATCCGAGTAACAGAGGGCTACCTGGGTCGGCATCGTTCTCAATGAAGGTCGAAGGCGTGACGACCCGGGTCACCTCGCGTTTGACCAGCCCCTTAGCAGTCTTAGGGTCCTCCACCTGTTCGCAGATCGCCACCTTCTTGCCGGCCTTCACCAGCCGGGCGATATAGCCCTGCACGGCGTGGTACGGTACGCCGCACATCGGCACCTTGCCGTCTCCGCCATCACGGGCTGTCAGGGTGAGGTCGAGCAACGTCGCTACCGAGGGCGCGTCGTCGAAGAAGACTTCGTAGAAGTCACCGAGACGGAACAATACCACCGCGTCCGGGTACTGTCGCTTGGTCGCGAGGTATTGTTCCATTAGGGGGGTGAAGGCCATAGGTCAGTTTTCAGCGGTCAACAAAGTCAGGAAGGCTTCAGGCTAAAGGCTACAGGGGTCTATCCCTCAAGCCTATGGCCTGTGGCCTGTCGCCTCTTCTACTTACCTGCTTTCTACCGGCGTGGCCAGCAGGCGACACTATGCCTTGATCTCCTGCCGCAAAGGTGGTCAATTAACCTGAGTTTACGGTAGGAAGGACAGCAACGATGATCACACTCAGCGAAGAACAGCAGCAGATCCTCACCACCATCCGCCGCTTTGTCGAGCGTGAGGTCAAACCCGTCGCCAGCGACATGGAGCACCGCGACGAATATCCCCATGCCTTGGTCGAGCGCATGAAAGAATTAGGGCTGTTCGGCGCGATCATTCCCGTCGAGTACGGCGGCATGGGGCTGTCGTTCACCACCTACGCGATGATCATCGAAGAGATCTGCCGCGGCTGGATGAGTCTGACCGGCATCCTCAACTCACACCTGCTCTTTGCTTACATCCTGGCGCAGCACGCCACTAACGAACAGAAGCAGCGCTTGTTGCCGGCCATGGCCAAAGGCGAGAAGCGCGGCGGTCTGGCTCTGACCGAGCCGCACGCGGGCAGTGACGTGCAACGTATTCGCACGACCGCGAAGAAGCGCGGCGATGTGTATCTGCTCAATGGCGCTAAGATGTTCATCACCAACGGCCGCCACGGCAACATCCTCGCTGTCGCCGCGAAGACCGACCCGACCGCCGAACCTCCCTACAAGGGCATCAGCCTGTTCGCTGCCGAGAAAGGCGCGCCGGGTCTCACGGTAAGCCGTGATATCAAAAAGCTCGGCTACAAAGGGCTCGATACCTGCGAGTTAGCATTCGAGGATTTTCCTGCGCCGGCTTCCAGTCTGATTGGCGGGAAGGAGGGCGAAGGGTTCAAGCAGGTTATGAGCGGTCTGGAAGTTGGCCGTATCAACGTGGCCGCACGCGCAGTGGGTGTGGCCCAAGCCGCGTTCGAGGAGGCGATCCGCTATGCACAACAACGCGAGACTTTCGGCAAGCCGATCTGCGAACATCAGGCGATCCAGTTGAAGCTGGCGGACATGGCGACCAAGGTCGAGGCTTCGCGTTTGTTGGTCTACCAAGCAGCCACCAAGAAAGACCGGGGCGAGCGTTGCGATCTGGAGGCGGGCATGGCCAAACTGTTCGCTTCGGAATCGTGTCAAGAAGTGACGCTGGAAGCGATGCGCGTGCTGGGTGGCTATGGCTATACGCAGGAGTTTCCGGTCGAGCGCTTCTACCGCGACGCGCCGCTAATGATTATTGGCGAAGGGACGAGCGAAATCCAAAAGTTGGTGATCGCGCGCAATTTGTTGCAGAAGTACAAAATCTAAGCCCCGCGCTTCTCAAACAACTGATGCCCCCAGAGCCAGGTGTCCTGCCAGGTCTGCACCAAGCCGAGTTCCTGCAGGCGGGCGAAGGTCGGGCCGAAGTCTCGCACGATGTGCTGCGGATGAG
>JBGPOI010000415.1:0-4693 GCA_041487975.1 Binatia bacterium
AAGTTGGGCCAGGTCTACTATGGGACGGCGTCTGGGCGAGGTCAGCCCCGCTATGCGAGAATGGTGGATTCAGGAAATGGGGAAAACTGCTCAAGCGGTGATGGAAGGGATCTTTCGCTATGTGGGGACCATGGATATCACGGCGCTGCTCCCGCAGATCAAGGCTCCCACCTTGTTCATCACCAGCGACAGAGGCGCTCTAGCTTCGGTGGAAACGGTGCGTGATTGGCAGAAGCGTATTCCCAACTCCCGTCTCCTAGTCCTGCCTAGTTCTGCGTATCATCTTGCGGCAGCCCTACCCGAAGAATGCGCCGAGGCGACTGTGAAATTTATCCGGAGCCTATGACCCTTAATTCTCAAACCAAAAACGGAGGTGCACTATGCGTATTGGCTTTATCGGACTGGGCAACATGGGCGGGCCTATGGCCGGGCATATTCTCGCCGCCGGGCACACGCTGACCGTGTATGACGCACGGCGAGAGGCGGCAAACCCGCACCTGGAGCGGGGCGCCCGCTGGGCAGACAGCCCCATGGCGGTCGCGGCCGCCAGCGAGATCGTTTTCACCTCGCTGCCCGGCCCCAAGGAAGTCGAGGCCGTGGCACTGGGTGAAGGTGGAGTTCTCCAGGGAGCGGCGCCAGGAACTGTTTACATTGACCTCTCCACCAGTTCTCCCACCCTCATCCGCCACATCCAGGCTCTGTATCAGGAGAAGAAGGTGCACGTCCTGGATGCGCCAGTCAGCGGCGGTCCCATCGGCGCCCAACAGGCGACACTGGCAGTGATGGTCGGAGGCGATCCGGCAGTGTATCAACGAGTCAAGCCGGTCCTTGATGCTATCGGCAACAAGGTCACTCACGTTGGCGGAATCGGCTGCGGCGCCATCGCCAAAATTGTGCACAACATGATTGGCATTTGCCAACAGCTCATTCTGGCGGAGGGCTTTACGCTGGGGGTCAAGGCAGGAGTAGACCCAGAGGCATTACGGCAAGCCGTCGCGGGCGGAGCGGTAGGACAAGGGTTGATGCTGAACTACGTCATGCCGGAAGTCGTCTTCAAGGGCGACTTTGACACTGTGCGGTTCGCGCTGAAGCTGGCGCGCAAGGACATCGGGTTGGCGACCGAGCTGGGCCGCGAGTTCAATGTCCCCTTGAAGATCGCGAGCATCACTGAACAAGAACTGGTCGAAGGCATATCCCGCGGCTGGGGCGAGCGTGACTCCACTATGCCGTTTACGTTGCAGGAGGAACGGGCAGGAGTGAAGGTGCGCAAGTCGTAAGACAACAACAAGAAGGGCGCGATGAATCGCGCCCCTACCTTTAACATTCGCAGCATGCGAGCTTCATCAGCGCCCATCTGGCGGCTGAAGCCTACCATATCGGTCAACATGATCGCGGCTAGCCGGCGGGTCTCGGCTTGAGGCATGAGGTTCCCTCTCGTGGAGGTGATTATCCTGCCAGGGAATCGCGGGTGTTAAGGAAGAAATTTCACTGATCCGCTATGAAACTGCCGCGAAGCAGAACTCTGAGGAACAAGCCGACTCAGGCCGTTTTTACCATACGGTCGCAATCAGACGTGACTCGGCAATCCGGCTATCCCGCGTAATCAATGGACAGCGCAGACGGTTGGCGGTACCGACAATGAGACGGTCAAACGGATCGACGAGCACAGCCAAAGCGTACGCCTGCGCAACATCTTCCCACGTCAGCGGTTCGACAAGGAACGCTCCCGTCGTCTCCATCCGCTCTTTCCACTCAGAGAACGGTAGCGGCGAGCGCACTTTGCCGCTTTCTACCAATAAGGCGAGTTCAAAAAAACAGACACTGGGGATGTAGATCGTGTCCTGGCGCTTTTCCGCGCGAGTAAACACTCTCAGTGCGGCTCTTCCTAGCCTCTTGGTCGCTCCGAGCGCGTAAAAAACAAACGGATGTGTGTCGGTGACATAGATCATTGACGCGCCAGTTCGTGAGTGAGTTCTGTGGCCGACCGATGGGCGGCTGCAGTCCACCTGCTACGGATATGGTTTAGCTCCTCCTCCAACTCCTCCGGAGAGCAACACAGCTCCAAAGAGCCTTTCACCATGAAAGGGCGGGTCTTGGATCGTGCGCGCTCAAAGGCTTGCGCCTTCTTCGCTAACTCTTGATACTCGCGGATCCCCATCAAAGCGGCTCGCTCTTTGCCATGTTGGGTGATGGTGACGGTCAATCCTGTCCGGCTTACTCCGGTGAGCAAGCGACTCAGTTGGCGTCTAGTTTCGCTGACGCTGAGGCGTTGTGTTGACATAATTGTCCTCCGTTTTTTTGTACAAAAATTTTGTACCATTAAGAGAATAGAAACGTCAAGCGCGAGAAGGGCAGCGTGTCGGCTGGAAGCGAGTGCTCCACGTCCCTGGCAACTCGTTTGACATCGACCCCTCCCCTGTGGCATGGTTCAAAGGAAAGCCTGAGTGAACGCTCAATTTGTAAAGGAGGATCGCATCATGGCTGCATTCGATATGGTCATTCAAGGGGGAACCGTCGTCGATGGTACCCGTACACCGCGTTACACCGGAGACATTGGCATCCGGAACGGCAAGATTGCCAAGATCGAAAGAAACGGCAAGCTTAGCTCGAGCGATGCCCAGAAAACTCTCGACGCTCACGGGCTCGTCGTCGCGCCGGGGTTCATCGACCTGCACACCCACTATGACGCCCAGATCAACTGGGATCCGTATTGCACGCTGTCGGGCTGGCACGGCGTGACCTCGATCGTCATTGGTAACTGCGGGTTTGGGTTTGCGCCTTGCAAGCCAGAACTGCGCGACCGCGCCATGCTTAGCATGTCTCGCGTCGAAGCCATCCCGTTCGAGTCGATGAAGGCCGGGATGAAATGGGACTGGGTGACGTTCCCCGACTGGCTGGACTTCCTCGATCGCGCGCCGAAAGGGCTCAACGTGCTGAGCTATGTGCCACTGGCACCGATCATGATCTGGACCATGGGCCTGGAAGCAGCCAAGAACCGGCCGGCCACGGAAAAAGAAATGGCGGAGATGTGTCGTATTCTGGACGAGGCCATGGATGCGGGTGGCTGTGGTTTCTCGGCCCAGCGTCTGGGCAACGGATTCGTCTCCGTGCAGCGTGACTATGACGGTACGCCAATGGTGACCGACACCATGCCGGACGAAGACGTGCTGGCGTTCGCCAAAGTGCTGGCGCGGCGGAAAGAAGGCTTCATCCAGCTCACCCAGGCCAGCCCGGACTTTCAAAAGGATATGGACTTCTACGATCGTCTGGCTGAGGTGTCTGGGCGGCCGATCTTGTTTAACGCCACCGCCGTGCGTGATGACCGGCCGTCACTGCACCGGCGCATCATGCGCTGGATCGAGAAGACCAACAAAGAAGGGCGGATGATCTACAATCAGACTGCGGTCATGCGTCAGGGGCTGATTTTCACCTATGGCGACATGAACCTGTTTGACGGCAGCGATGTGTGGCGCGAGGTGACGATGGGCACGCCGACCGAGCGGTTGGAGAAATTCAAGAACCCCGCCATGCGGCAAGCGCTGTGCGCGGACTACGATACTGGCCATACACCGATCGTGACCGGGTCGTTCAATGAGTTCAGGATCGAGTCTGTAGTGAACCCCGAGCTGAAGAAGTACGTGGGCATGACTGTCGGGCAGATTGCTGAGATGGAAAACAAGCATCCAGTTGATGCCATGCTCGACATCGCCATCGCCGACAACCTGCAGAGCGAGTTCGAGACGCCGGCCCGCAACCTGCGCGAGGATTACGCTGCTGAGCTGATGGCCTCGGAGCACAGCATCCCCGGCGTGTCGGACGGCGGGGCGCACACCAAGTTTGTCACCATTGGTGCGTTCCCGACCGACATGATTTCCTGGATGGTGCGTGACGCCGGCTTCCTGAGCCTGGAAGAGGCACACTATCGTCTGAGCGCGCTGCCGGCCAAGTGCGCGGGCTTCCAGGATCGTGGCGTCTTGAAAGAAGGCGCGCCGGCGGACGTGGTGGTTTATGATCTGGAGAATCTGAAGTTGGTGCCCGAGAAGCCGACGATCGTGCACGACTTCCCGGCCGGTGAATGGCGGCGGGTGCAGTACGCTGACGGGTATCGCTGGATCATGGTCAACGGCGAGGTGACCTTCGAGGATGGCAAGTGCACCAACGCCACCCCGGGCCACCTGCTGCGGCACGGCCGAGGGTAGGGATTTCTTCCACCCTTCGTTTAGAGAAAAATAGGGTGGGCAGTGCCCACCCTATCATCTCTACCCTTCGCCTATAGGTTCCCTCTCCCCTTGTGGGAGAGGGAAACAAACCGCCCGACCTTTGACTGAAAGTCTATCCTTTCCTCTCAAGCGGTGAATCCTTTCGCCAAGAGAAACTGATCCCCTATGGTACGAGTTGCTATACTGGATGATTATCAGCACGTCGCTTTGCAGATGACCGATTGGAGCGTCTTGCCCGCGGATGTCGAGGTACGGGTGTTCAGCGATCATCTCACGAACCAGGGCGCTTTAGCGGAGCGGCTCAAGGATTTCGAGGTCGTCATGGCGATGCGGGAGCGCACGCCCTTTCCTCGCAGTCTGCTGGAGCGGCTTCCCACATTACAGCTCCTGACCACAACCGGCATGCGCAACGCCGCCATTGACCTACAAGCAGCCACGGACTGCGGTGTGGTAGTGTGCGGCACTGGCGGTGT
>JBGPOI010000416.1:0-4691 GCA_041487975.1 Binatia bacterium
TCTCGGCACGACTATAGAAGGTCCGGCTTCCCCATTCTCCGCCGCTTGTGCCTACACGGTTAGCTTCACTCACCGGAACAAAAATCAACTCAGCTGACACGGACAATTGCTCCGCCTTTTCCGGAATTTTCATCACCCCAGTCGCAGGCTCATGCACCCGGCCGAGGGGAGTGTGTTCGAGATCAGGGGGGTACTCGATGTGGCTATCCGGATCGAGGAGCTTTCTCTAACGGTTCAGGACACACCGCTCCCCGATGCAGAAATCGAGGCGTGGGTGCGCCCCCGGGCCATCCACGTAGTCGCGGCCACAGTTGGGGAGGACGAGCACTCGGTAGGCCTACGTGAAATTCTCGATATCAAGCACGGGGGCATCGAGAAGTATGGATTTCACTGCCACTACCTGGGCACCTCAGTGCCGCTGGATCGGGTCTTGGATGTAGCCCAGCAGACCGGCGCCCGTGCCGTATTGATCTCTACCATCGTGACCCACGCCGACGTGCACAAACATAACATGAGCCGTCTGCATGAACTCACGCGAGCGCACGGCCTGCGCCAACGCTTGGTGTTAGTCGCTGGAGGTACACAGGTGACCGCTGCACTCACGCGCGAGTGCGGTATGGACGCGGGCTTCGGCCGTGGCACCACGGGCCGCGACGTGGCGAGCCTCCTGGTGCGCAAACTGCGCACCACAACAGTGGA
Organism: Binatia bacterium; assembly: GCA_041487975.1. Classification (GTDB taxonomy): domain Bacteria; phylum Desulfobacterota; class Binatia; order Bin18; family Bin18; genus JACQEL01. The sequence goes on from JBGPOI010000416.1 coordinate 700, forward strand.
TGACGCCTGAGCACTAAGGTAGAGCGATGGCCCACGGCCTCTATATGACGATCGATCTCGACAAGATCGAACATAACGCTCGCGCCATCGTCGGCCTGTGTCAACAACACGGCATTGAGGTGACCGGCGTGACCAAAGGCGCCTGCGGTCACCCAGAGGTCGCGAAGGCGATGCTGCGGGGCGGCGTCGCATCTCTCGGAGAATCGCGCATGGAAAACATCTATCGTCTCCAAGCCGCGGGCGTGCGTACCTCGTATATGCTGCTGCGTATCCCGCCGCTCTCCGAGGTGGACGAGGTCGTCGCATCAGTGGACGTGAGCTTGAACTCAGAACTCTCAGTCCTGAAGGGCCTCTCGGCAGCGACCCTTCGCTACGACCGAATTCATGACGTGATCCTCATGGTGGACCTGGGCGCTCTGCGTGAGGGCATCTGGCCCGACGATCTCATCCCCTTTGTGCGGGAGACGCTGAAGCTGTCCGGCGTCCGGATCGCGGGTCTCGGAACAAACCTCACGTGCTTCGGTGGCGTCGTGCGCAGCGAGGATGCCTTTGGGCATCTGCCAACCTTCGAGAACCATGGCGAAGGCGACCGAACCATCCTGAATGTGGGCCGCGAGGACGTAGACATCGCGGGCATCGTGCCGGTTGACCCTCGCCTGAAGATCCTGGGCGCCTCAAGCGATTACCTAGTCGTAGACGTCACCGAAACAACGGGTCGTTTCCATGTCGGCGACGAGATCAGCTTTTCCTTGAACTACAGTGCGCTCCTGGCGGCGATGACATCTCAGTACGTAGAGAAGCGTCCTCTGAAAGGGGGCGTTCCCGTGGAGGCAATACTGTAGAAGCATATGGCTCCTTGCATCAATCGACTCAGACAGGTGCTGATCCACCTAGACCGCCTGACGCACAATCTGCGTCTTCTCCAGGCACAGGTGGGCAAACGGCTGCTCTGGCCGGTAATCAAGGCAAACGCCTATGGGCACGGGGCGGAGATTGTCGCCCGCCATCTGGTTCGTCTCGGTTACCGTACAATGGGCGTAGCCGACGTAGCCGAGGCGGCCGCTCTGGCCGAGGCGGGCATTCCCGCCACCTTTCTTATTCTCTCGGCCCTGCTCCCCGAACACAGCGAAGCCCTGGTGGCCTATGGCTGCGAGCCTGTGGTGTGCACGCTCGATATGGCAGAGGCGCTGGCGCGGGCGGCGCGGAAGGCCGGCAAGCGTGTCGCGGTGCACCTCAAGGTCGACACTGGCATGGGACGCATCGGCATTCGACCTGAAGAGGTCCCAGTATTTCTCGAGCACTGTCGCACCTTGCCGGCGCTGTGGGTTCGTGGTCTTATGAGCCACTTTCCCCGTGCGGAGGAGGCAGACAAGGCCTATTCCTTCGCACAGCTCGAGCGCTTTCGGAGTGTGATCGCTGCAACGAGAGCCTACGGAATTGAGGTGCGCCACATGGCAAATAGCGCAGCAATCTTGGATCTGCCGGACTCGTACTTTGACGCCGCTCGCCCCGGCATCGCCATGTACGGCCTGCATCCGTCCCACGAGATCGCCAATCCCCGCGTGCATGAACTTATGCCGGTACTCGAATGGAAGACGCGCATTACTTTCCTGAAAGAAGTTCCGGCGGGAACAGGACTCAGCTATGGGCATGCGTTCCACACGACGCACCCGTCTCTCATCGCCACCGTGCCCATCGGGTACGCCGAAGGCCTCGACCGGCGGCTCTCCAACAAGATCGAGCTGCTCGTCCGCGGTGTGCGTTGTCCCCAGGTCGGTCGTATCACCATGGACATGAGCCTGATCAACGTAACGGCGTTGCGCGGGAAGGTCGCTATTGGTGATGAAGTGGTCATCATCGGCCGTCAGGGCGTCGCGGAGATAACAGCCGACGAGCTGGCCGAGAAGCTCGGGACCATCAACTACGAAGTGGTCAGCACCATCTCCCCGCGGGTTACCCGGATCGCCGTCAGTGAGACTATGCCGGCGGACGGGTAACCTTGCGCAAAGCGCGGTAGATGTACGCTGGGATCTTCCCGGTTGCGTACAACGAGGCTGGGTTAGCCATTGTCATCGGCCATGAAGCGGCTCATGCTCTAGCCCGTCATTGAGGGGAACACTTAAGTCAACGCGAGTCCTGGAAACTGAGCAGAAACAACCTACACCTCTACTCCGCCGTTTTCCTGGCAGACCCCTTTCAGTCGCACGAGCGCGCGCTTCTCAAGCTGGCGCACCCGCTCCCGGGTCACGCCCAAACGCGATCCTACCTCCTCTAGGGTGAGGACGTGGTCTCCTGAGAGGCCAAAGCGTAGTCGAAGAATCTCTGCGTCGCGGGGGGCAAGACGCTGGAGCGCCCGGTGGAGCTTTTCTTCCATGTCCTTTTTGACCACCGTCTCCTCGGGTGAAAACCCCTGGGGATCAGGGATCATTTCCTTGAGCGGTTTGTCTCCGTCTTCTCCCAGCGGAGCATCGAGAGAAACAACCGCGAGCGGCCGTTCGGAAAACACGAAAGCCTTGACCCTTTCCTTACCAGCGGCAAAGAGTTCCTCTTGGGTAGGAGCGCGGTGGAGGGTTCCTTCCAATGTCCGGTAAATCCGAGAAAGACGACGGCGCTGCACCTGTACGTAAGCGGAGGTGTGGACCACCGCTCCGCCGTGCTGGTTCTGAGCTTCAGCCATCGCCTGCCAGACCCACCACACTGCATAGGTGATGAACTTTACCCCCTTATCAGGATCAAACTTCTCAATCGCTCGCATCAGTCCCAAGACACCTTCTTGGATGAGATCAAGATAGCCGAGACCCTGCCCCTGATAGCGCCGGGCAACGCTGAGCACTAAGGGAAGGTTGCGACGAATCAGTTCATCCCGGTAGACGCGAAAGCAAAGCAGTTCCTCTTGGACACGATTCAGCACGGTATACAACTCTTCTGTAGGTGGTTCTCCCGTGTTCCCTTGTCCAGGCTTATTGACCCTTTCCCTCAGGCTATCCAGCAGACGGAGAATATCTCTTTCCCCCAGGCTGTCGTACTTGATCTCCTTCTCACCGAGAAAGACAGCGATGAGGTCATGATGTCCTTCGCAACAGTGAAGGATAGTTTGCCACGCTTCTCTGGTCTTCTGGGTAAGGACATGCTCTTCTTCTCTCTTCAGCAGTGGTGAGTAGCCGAGGTCGAAGTGAAAAAGACGCTCGATATTAAGCATCTCAACCGCCTCCGCTTCTTCATCGGCTTCTTCGGCTAGAGGAGCAGGGAGAACCAACGGCAGGTCTGCCGCTGGCGTTTCTTTCCGCAGTTCTTCATCAAGCCAATCTTTCTCTACGATCATTTCTCCTTGTCCACTATTTAAAAGCACAGAAAATTACTTCTTCCACTGGGTAAATGACGAGAGGAGAGAGGAGAGACGTTCGTGCTCCTCCCTCAACATCGCACAGGACGTGATTTGCCGTTCCTACGCTGCTTGTTGGAAAACGCTGGCCAACCGTGCTTCGTGCCACCGCCGCAGCCCTGTCCGCAGATAGCTCGGGTCCAACTCCAAGACGTGGCAGATGCTCACAAAGCTACAGAGCCACGTCGGGTCATCCTGCATGATCCACTCTTCGGCTTCGCGAAAGAGGCGCTTCCCGCGCCGGCTGGTAGCGGCCGCGTATTTCATGTATTCCCCGACACCGTTCTCCAGCACCGCCCACAACAGGTGGCATTCCGGCTGCTTGCGGATGCGTTCGGCAACCTCCGGGGGTGGCACCGCCAGCGGCGAGTGCGTGTTGAAATCGCTTCTCCCAGTATTTTCAATCATTGGGCAGTTCTTATGCGAGGGGTTGGTGGGGGGACGATCTCAGTATCGCCCCTCCTGCATCTCTCCACCAGGAGGTAGCCGGGAAAGAGCCGCCGCTCGACGGTTTGCTTCTTCCCCCGCACCAAGTCAATGACCTTTTCGGTTGGGACCACGATCTCGCCAAAAGCGTCTTCTTGACCGCACCCGCGGACCTTCTGCTGCA
>JBGPOI010000417.1:0-4688 GCA_041487975.1 Binatia bacterium
CCGGCTGATAGACGGGCTGCAAGCACCAAGGCCTCTCGACCTCTGTCACACCAGGACCAGCGCTAGTGTATCCCTGGGCTGCCTTTTTTTCATCTGGCGTGGCGAGGCGTCGCCTCATGACCGGCTGATAGGGGTTAGGCGATTCTGTCTCCTTGAATCCAAGGTTGCTTAAATATGACTTTCCAATTCCTTTGAAACACTGGTCGCACAGTTGTAAGGGTATCACCACGAATTAAAAGGAAATATTTCTTGAGTAACTCGTCCATAAAGGTCAAGGCGTCGTCTAGATCCTTGTAGGTAGGCACCACCGAAACCCCACGTTTGTCCCTGTGGGCAACCAACCGGTCGGCATACTCTTCACATTTTGCCGCAATATCCTTGAATCTCTGCGGGATACATTCCCCGAAGCTTGCTTCGTCCTGATTCCTTGGATAGCGGAGGGGGATGGCAGCAAGCAGGTACCTGCACAAGAGTCACAAGGTTTCGGTGCTACTCTATCATGTTGTGTGTGCGGCCAAGTATCGACGGGTCGTCTTCAGTGAGCAGGTCGATGAGGTGGTACGCGAGGCGTGTTTCGAGATCGCCAAGCGGTATGAGAGGGTGTTCTGGGAGAGTGGGACGGATCGGAATCACGTGCATTTTCTGATTCAGTCGGTGCCGACGTAGAGCCCGACCAAGATTGTCCAAACAGTGAAAAGTCTGACGGCGCGGCAGGTCTTGGCCCAGGCCCCGGAGGTCAAGACGCAGTTCTGGGGCGGGGAGTTTTGGGGGAAAGGGTATTTCCTGACGACCGTGGGGCAACACGGGAACGAGAAGGTGAGCGCCACGTACATCCGCACGCAGGGGACGGAGGCGGTCTATCAACAGTTACACAAGCAACCGTTACAGTTGGAGTTGTTTTGATTTGGATGCCTCGCAGCTTGCTGCGAGGTTCTTCACTCTTCTCAGATCTTCACAAATTTGTTGTGGATCAAGAAATTGAGCCCCTTCGCCAGCGTACTTATCAAACGTCGCATTGGGTTGCTTCTTCCCGCGACCGTCTTTGCTCACGAGGCTGACAAATCTTTCTCTCGACAAAAGATGCGATGCCCCTGCAATATCCTTCAGGAGACCAACTAGAGAAGCGTTACCGTCGCCTGTCTTCAGTTGGCGACGAAGGCCCATCACTATGGAATGAACGTACCACTCTTGGAGAAAGTCCAAGAAATAATTCTCTTTAGGCAGGTTCTCGTTCGCCAAGATGATTGTGACGGTCTCCGTATAAATTCGTCGTGAAGCCGCAAGATGTACTATCTCCTGATAAATGACCTTGAGCCAGGATTCCCACTTTTCGAGCTTCTGCTTCATCGTACAATCTACCTAGCGAGCCGAATCTGAGATGCAGTTGCCGTAAACAGATATGGCAAAAACCAATGACATCAGACTGTCCAAATCATCTGAAGGGTTCCGCGGGACCCGGTCGGATGCATGCCTCAGTTAGGCGAGACGTGGTCACAAATCGTAAGTGATTGAATTGATTAGAGGAGCGCGTGCCGGACTTGCCAGCACGCGCCCGCCTCCTCAACATTTCAGTACCCAACTCAAAGCCGAGGAGGTACTGAGATGATAAGCAGTGACAGCATTCTTGTCAGCTTGGTTCGCTTGGTAGATCACCTGCCGTTTCCGCCGCCTCCCGCGCCGCGCAAGCGGGGCCGACCGCAAACCTACTCCGATCAGCTCCTGGTCAAAGCCTTGGTAGTTATGATCATTCGGCGCTTGTACACGGCCTGGGCGTTGCTGGCCTTTCTCGAACAGGACGACCCCGTGGTCGCGCAACTGCGCCCCCTGCTGACCGAGCACGGGCGGTTGCCGACACGCCGCACCTGGGAACGCCGCTGGGCAGCATTGCCCGCGACGTTGCCCAGCTTGATTGGCCGGCTGGGCCGCCACCTGGTGACGGTGCTCACCCCCTGGACGCAGCAAGGGCACGGCGCGGCCTGCGACAGCACCGCCGTGCGGGCGCACGGCGGTGTCTGGCATAAGAAAGAGCGGGAGGCCGGCGTCGTGCCCCATACCTCGATTGATACCGAAGCACCCTGGAGCAAGTCGGGCTGGCATGGGTGGTGGTATGGCTGGAAGCTGCATTTGGCGGTGTCCATCGGCAGTCTCTGGATTCCCTTGGCCGCCGAATTTACCGTCGCCAATGTCGCCGACAGTGACGTGGCCCCCCGGTTGTTCACCCAACTGCCCGCAGAGGTCCGCTATGTCTTGGGCGACCAACATTACAATACCCCTGACCTCCGCCTTGAGTGTGCCCGGCACAACCGCGAATTGGTAGCGACCCGCCGGGGAGCCTATCCCCATACCGATGGCGGGGTCGAAGTCCGACGGGTGTTTCATAAACTGCGCTCCCAAGCAATCGAACCCTTCAATGGCCTCTTCAAGAACATCTTTGAGTGGGGCGGCCAAATGCCCGTCAAAGGCTTACGCCGCTGTCAGCTCCTGGCTCTCGGGGCCGTGCTCCTCTATCAGCTGGTCTTGCTCTATCAACATAAGCACCAGTCCCCTGTGGGCCTTGGCATCAAAGCGTTGCTCCGCGCCGCCTGATTTGCGACCACGCGTCAGTTAGGCGTATCACCGCCCGCAGTGTCACAAGTGGAAATATCAAAGCCTGCCCCTGTTTCTTTCCTTGCCGGTCTGAGTTTAAGCCCTTGTTATGTGGCGTCGTTATGTAATGCTCGTAGTTCCTCAAGGATTTTTTGCAACGATTTGTCCCTAGACGTACGCCAAATAAAGATAGAGACCTCTGCTGCAAGAATAGTTAGCGCACCCAGGATATATGCGTACAGTTCAAACTCTGCTTTAGTTGTCACGTGCCCGACAAATCCGAATAATGCAACAACGAAAAAGGCAGCCGCAAGTAGCGAGTGACGAATCTGTTGAGCGTTTCTTAACGTCCCATCTTTGGGAGAGCAGGACCAGTGTCTTTCAATTATGCCAAGTGCATTCAGTAGGTAGTTTCTCTTGTCTACTGAAGTCTCCTCGGAATAATTAATTTTTGCATCATCGACCACCCTAGAGACTTGCTGTCGAATAATCGCGAAGCCTATTAGATTCGCAACATAAACGGCTGTCCCAGCAACTCCAAATGCAAAGGCGTTAATTGTTGAAGAAACAATAAGCAAGAGGAGTAGGGTAGTTGCCAATACCATGCCCACGAACTCACTGGTGTGAGCCGAAAAGGCGGCCTTTTTAGTCCTAACTGTCGATAGTCAGGACATCGTGGACAACTAATGTAGTCAGGACATCGTGGACATGGCAGTTAGATGTAGTCAGGACATCGTGGACAGAGGGCATACTCATCTCCATTCAGGAGGTGAGGTATGGGCTCCACAACTCGGGACCAAGCTGAGGCGCAATTGCGTCGCACGGCGGTAAAGATGTACCGAACAGGAATCCCTGCCAAGAGCGTGGCACAGAAACTTCATCGCAGCCGCAGTTGGGTGTACAAATGGGCGGGGTATCGCGCGCAACATCCCTGGACGCGCTTTCGCTCGGCTTCCCGTGCGCCCCATCATCATCCCAACGCACTCCCGGCGAGGAGTGAGCGGCGTATTACCCGCTTGCGCCAGCAGTTGGTCAAGCGCACTCAGCCTCGCCTGCGGTTTGCCCCGGTAGGTGCCCGCTCCATCCAACACGAGTGGGGCACCCACTATGGCTCTCCGCCCAGTCTGAGCACGATTCAACGCGTCCTGCGCCGCCACCAGCTGACGCCCCAGGCTCCCCGGCAATCGCGTGACGCCTATCGGCCCCATCCGCCAGCTTCGTATCCAAACGCCGTGCAGGTTACCGATATCATCACTCGCTGGATCACCGGAGGCGAGGTAGTGCAGACCTTCAACACGGTCGACGTCTCTAGCAACGATGCCTGCTCGACGACCCAGGCCACCAAAACCGCTGCCGCCACCTGCCAGCACTTGCTCTACACCTGGCAAACCCTGGGGGTGCCAGACCTGGCCCAGTTCGACAATGAAAGTGCATTCAGCGGGGGGCGCCAGCCTCGGGTCATCAGCACGGTCGTGCGGCTGTGCCTGTACTTTGGCATCCACGTCCTGCTGACCCCGCTGGGCGAAGCGGACTACAACTGGCCTGTAGAAACCTTCAATCACCTGTGGGCCACGCAGTTCTGGAATCGCCATCACTTCACCCGCCGTCGTGACATCCCACGGGGACAGCGAGCCTTCCTGCAGTGGTACCGCACGGACTACATCGCCCCGCGCCAGGCCGACACGCCAGCACGGCTGCGGCACGGGTATCGGATTCGGTATCTGTCGGCTCACTGTGTGGCCACCGTGCCTGCTCCGTTGCCGCTCTGCTCCGGGCAAGTCTATACCGTCCGTCGGGTCTCGGAAGCTGGCTGGGTGACTTTCCTTAACGAGCCCTTTCGCATTGGCCAGGGCTACCGCGGACGCTATGTCTGGTTGACTTTGGATACCACCCTGCAGTGCCTGACGGTCTGGTATCAAGCACAGGCCGCAGCCGAATGGCAATGGCTCAAAGACTTTGAGTATGGGCTGGATGAGCCGGTCGTGCCCGTATCAGATCAGTTTGCTCGTCTGCATGCCTAACGGTCGTGTCTACGATGTCCTCGATACACTTAACGGTCAGCTTTGACACTTGCACTGTCCACGATGTGCTGACTACGGACA
>JBGPOI010000418.1:0-4687 GCA_041487975.1 Binatia bacterium
CACTCTGTTGATAGGCCCACTGGTACACGTAGCCGAAAGCCAGGTTGAGATGGCCAGGCACAAGATTGGGCCTTTGGCTAATAACTTCCTTCAACATGGCGATCGCCTCGGCATAGCGCCCGGTCAAGCGGTAGGCCCAGCCCAATTGGAATAAGTACCAGGGTGGATAGCGGGGATTGAGCCGCATCGCCTGCCCGATCATGCTGATGGCTTCTTCGAACCTGCCCGCCCAGATCAGCGCATGCGCCTGTCCTGCATAGCTGTCCGCATTGTTAGGGTCGAGGGCGATGGCCTGCTCCCCCTCAGCTATGGCTTGGTCGTACTGCCGTTTGTGCGCATAAACATAGCTCAAGAGCGAATGGGCTCCAGGCAAGGAGTCACGCAGGGCAAGGGCTTGTTGCGCTAGCGCCGACACGCGCTCCAGGGTTTGCGGGTCCACACTTCGGCGCCAGATCCACTCCTGGTAGTAGGTCGAGCTCAGCCCCGCGTATGCCTCCGCGTACTGCGGATCTAGGGTAACGGCTCTCTCAAACATTTGCCGCGCCTGGGCGTTGCCTTCTATCGTTTCCTGCCTCAAGATCTCCATCCCACGCAAGAGGGAGTCATAGGCTGTAAGATTGTTGGTAGGAATGCGCCGCACCCGCTCCTTTTCGGCCTCGTACACCTTGATCCGCAGCGCTGTCACGATCTTCTGTACGATCTCGTCTTGGACAGCAAAGATGTCTTTGAGGGGACGGCTGTAGTGCTCCGTCCACAGATGCTCCCCGGTCGTGGCGTCAATCAGTTGGGCAATAATCCGAATCTGCTCGTCGGCTTTGCGTACGCTGCCTTCTAGGACATAGCGCACGCCCAACTCGCGGCTGATGTCCTGTACCTTGACGCCTTTGCCTTTGTACATGAAGGCTGACGTGCGGGCGATGACAAAGAGATTGCGGACGGGTGAGAGTGTAGCAGTAATCTCTTCGGTCATACCGTCGCTGAAATAGTCCTGTGTCGGATCCCCACTCAGGTTCGTGAACGGCAATACAACAATCGAGGGTTTGTCGGGCAGCGCCAGCGCCTGCGGCGCTGGCAGAGTCCTGAGTTCCGAGTCCTGAGTGCTGAGGGACGAACGTGAGAGATACTGCACAGTTAGAATAGTGGCCGTTAACAACAGCACGGCGGCCAGTACGAAGCTACGGCGGAACCGTGACGTGAGAGAGTACTGAGTGCTGGGGGCTGAGTCCTGAGAAAGGCTGTTGGCCACAGGCTGTAGGCTAGAGGGGGAAGACGGGGGCGGCTCTGAAGCCTCAAGCCTACAGCCTTCAGCCTGCTCAGGATTGTTGCCATTTGCCCCTTCGACTACGCTCAGGACAGGCTTTTGATTTTCTTCTCTGCTGTCTACTGAATGCTGACTACTGACTTCTTCTTGCTGACTCGGAACTCGGAACTCAGCACTCGGAACTGGAGCGGCGGGAGCCGCGATGGGGGCAATGAACCGATAGCCCCGTCGATGCACGGTCTCGATATACCGTGGCTTCTTGGCGTCATCGCGCAACGCTTGCCGTAACTCCTGAATGCACGACACTAACGTTGCCTCACTCACTACCGTCTCCGGCCACGCCGCCGCAAAGAGGTCGTCTTTCGTCGCCAACTGCCCGGGATGTTCGACAAGATAACGCAGCACAGTAAAGGCTTTTCCTGTCAGCTTCACTTCTTGTACGCCCCGCCACAGCTGGACATTCCCCACATCCAGTCGATAGGAGCCGAAGCTAACTACCGATTCGTGCAGTTTTTTCCCCTGTGCGCTCATCCCAGAACTTTCCCGTCTCAATCCCAGAACTTTCCCATGACTTTCGCGCCTGACTGAGGCTACTCTCCTGTCACAAAACCGGCGCGATTGCAAGCGAAACACACTCGCGCAGCAGAAAGGAGGTGATGTCAATTGCGAGTCGGAAAGCCAGGGTAAGGAAAAGAGCGAACAGAAAAACAAGCCCGTGGGTAGCTCATCTACCCTACGGATTTTTTCATCACCACCCTCATTTTTAGAAGGAGAATAGGCAAATGTTCAAGAAAATAGTTGGGATACTAGCGATCGGGGCTCTCGGCGTCGGTCTGTACTACGGGATGGCGTTTTCCACGCCATCCCTCGGGCAATCAGCTCCTTCAGTAGTAACAGGAACGTTCGACCGGCTGGACGTCAAAAATTCTGGCGAGGCGAGAGTGACCGTCAAGACCAAAGAGGATGTCGATATCCTGAGTGTAACTAGCACTATTGCACCCGGTGGCTACACCGGATGGCATTCGCATCCAGGTCCTGTTTTCGTGATAGTCAAGAAGGGCACCCTGACGGTCTATACCGCCCCTAAGTGTCAGCCGCAGGTCTATCCAGCAGGGGAAGGCTTTGTGGAACCAAGTCCAGAGCATGTGCATACGGTACGGAATGAAGGCACTGAGGAGGCGGAATTTATCGCGACCTTTATCCTCCCAGTCGGGGCTCCACGCCGTATCGATGAGCCACAACCCAGTAAGACCAATTGTCCGAATCCTTAACCAAGCTTGGGGGGGTGGGTCACGACCCACCCTCTTACCCATTTCATCAAACTTTTCGAGGCTCGCTTACTTACGAAGGGGACGCAAATCTCCTGGAGCCTGGTTTGCCAGGCAGGCAAGGGATGGGAAGGGAAATAGGGTCAGGTCTTGCATTGCAATATGTGATTCACTACAGCGCTTTTCAGGCGGCCACACTGGAAAAATGTGTTATTACAAGATCTGACCCCTTTACCTCTCCTCAGAATGACACTCATGAAAGGCCCATCATCAAGTGTACGAATGTCATGTGGGCCGATTTAGCCGGCGGATTTGTTTGGGCAGCAGCGCTTGGGCGCTGCTGCATCTGACGTACCGCTGCAGTGTCACGCCGTTCACCGAGATCATCGTGCCTAGGGCGTCAGCACGAGCTTTCCGAAGACCCTGCCTGCTACCAGATCGGCCAGCGCTTGCGGCGCTTCAGACAAAGGATACGCCTTGCTCACGATGGCTTTGATCGTGCCTGCGGTAAACAGACCAGTCAGAGCTGTCGCCATCTCTGGAACCGCTGGGCCAGCATTCACCAGGCTCATGCCGTAGATGACGGCGTCTTTCATTAGTGCACCGAAGACACCAAACGTCGCGTCCGGGGACTTCCCCGTGCCTGTGCCGATAAGCACGATGCGACCGTCGCGGGCCAAGGCGGCAAAGTCTTTGGCTAGATTATCCGTAGCCACGTTCTCGATGATGATATTGACGCCCTTCCCGTCGGTGAATTTTTGCGTCTCCGCCACGAAATCCTGCGCTCTGTAATTGATGGCGACGTCCGCCCCCAGGGCGCGCGTGCGTTCTGCCTTCTCCGGTGAGCCGACGGTGGTGATGACACGGGCGCCAGCCCCTTTCGCGAGCTGGATTGCCGCTACGCCTACGCCGCCGCCACCAGCGGAGACTAGCACCGTCTCCCCAGCCTTGAGCGCTGCCTTGTGATGGAGGGCACGGTAGGCGGTATAGAACGGAATGGGAATAGCCGCTCCTTCAGCAAACGACAGGCTGGCGGGTAGGGGAATGGCTTCACTGGCCGCCAAGCATGTCTTCTCTGCATACCCTCCTGTCAGTGCGCGGCCGAACACGCGATCGCCCTTTTTGACGTGGGTAACGCCTGCGCCGACAGCCTCCACCTCTCCGCACACGTCTGTCCCTGGAATATAGGGCAGCGTGAGCGGCTGGAGGCGCCCTGACAGCCGAACTAAGTCAGCGGGGTTGATCCCCGCTGCCCGCACCCGGATCTGTACCTGTCCCGCCTGTACTTGGGGATCGGGAGCGTCTTCGAACCGCAATTGCTCGGGACCGCCCAATTGGTGTGCACGCATCGCTTTCATGAGGTCTCTCCTATGCTTCTGGAGGGGCAAAGATCGTGACGGCAAACAATGGATCACTCCCTGTGCGCAGCGTATGCAGCGCTCCGGCCGGGATCATCAATAGATCGCCCGCCTTGATCTCTTGCTCCTTGCCCGACACTCGGGCTGTCGCCTTCCCATCAAGGACATAGATGATCTGGTCCCCCTTATGACTGTTCTCCCGGTCAGTGCTGAAGCCGGCGGGAATGGTGAACACCACGGTCTGACTCTGTGGGGTTTTCTGGAGCATCTGGGAGGACACCTTCGAGGCGTCTCCCCGGTGTGCCAAGACGTTCGCGACATCCAGGCCGTCGTTAGCCTCTCCCAGTTCCTTTATCTGCGCGGCAAAGAGATCATCCGAGATCAGTCCTTTGCGGTACGCCTTGAGCAGTTGTTGCACCTCAAAATCTTTGGTCGCCATATGTGGGTTCCCTCCTTATTTATGGTGTTTACTGTCATCGAACTCCGCCATACTCCCACATGGAGCCAAAAGTCAAGGCTCTCATTGAAGCGCCACAGGCAGAGGTGCATGCTCGGCCCACGGAGAGTAGCAGCAAGTATCTGGCAGTGTGAGGTACGATTGGAGCGGAGGCAAAATGGACATCGCGCAACTCATCTGGATCAACACGATCGTCTTGGTCGTCATGGTAATGCTGGTGCTCGTTTTTCTCTTCGGTATCTCGCGTGAACTGCGCAAGACAGCCGAAGCCGTAGGGCGTGTTGAAGACACGGCGCGTGACATTGCGAGGTTTCTGGCAGAGAAATTGGCCTAAATCATTCCG
>JBGPOI010000419.1:0-4681 GCA_041487975.1 Binatia bacterium
ATCCAGCACCGTGTCTATCAGCGCGTCTTTCTCGTCGCTCGTCAGTCGGCTAAGAGCGGGGCGTTCGTTCATCCCCTATCTGGAATCACATTCCTGCCCGCTTGGGAAGCCCTAAAATCTCACAAGAAGCTGGGCTGTAACAGATAATCTATAGAAGCCCACAGGCTAATCGGGTAGCCGGTGGTGGGCTGACCCTCTGGCCGCCTTGGTGATGGTGCCGATCATTGCGAAGGAAGGGGTCGAATCAAGCGGTACCTTTACGCCCCACCATACCGACCGGAGCCAGGTGGCAAGAAGCTTGCTGCCAGGAGGCGCTGTCTCCGCACAGCACTTCGACGATCTAAGGACGACACGACTTTCTCCCCAACGTGAATTTTGCTGTCCGCCCACCCGTCTTTTTTATGTATCTCTCACTTCCGCTCCACCCCCTACCCCGGCACTCTCCTCCCATCACGGGGTAGGGGACTTTTCCTCAGACCCGGTAAGACCAAGACACCCGGCAATGCACGCACCAGAGCCCACGAGGCGCGTCCTTCTGCTCTGTCTTGGTGGTCTCCTCCTTGTCTGCCTGCTGGCGCAGTGCACGCCGACTGAGCATCGTGCTCCATCTCCTCAAGTCCAGGAGAACACACAGGCCCAGATCCTCACACCGGAAGCGCAACTCGACCTTTTTAATACGTTCCTGGACCGGGCCTGATGGGGTCCGGTGCGGCCTCTCTCGGCTCAGCCGACAGTCAAGAGTTGCGCGCAGATATATTTATGTATTGTTATTGACTGTAATTACATTTTAATGTATATATGAAGCATGACCGGACGCCCGAAAACATGGAGTGGCTACGAAGACGCGGAAGGCCACAAAGTCACAATGGTCTTTCCCAAGACACTCTGGAGAGAAATCCAACACCTGGCGCTAGAGGAGGAGACCTCTGCCACAGCCTTGATGATTGAGGCTGCCGAGATGCTGCTGGAAGCCAGGAGAAAGGAGAAGGGACGGAAGGGCGAGAAGAAAAAATAGCGGCCCGAAGGCGACAGGCCAAGGAGGAGTAAGCTCCCTGACCTGTCTGGCGGCAATCAGCAAAGCGAGTACTGACGGCCATTGTGTTAAATCTAACTCGCTGGAGGAATTCCAGCAATGTCACAGCCCAATATCAACCCTCATCACCCTCTCGTACTCGGTGTGCTTCAGCATGTCACCACTGACCGCTTACAGCGTGCAGTGACCGCCCTAGCTGACAGTAGCCTGACCGTGGCCCTCACCAGACAGACGGAGGCTGAAATACGGGCACTGGTGAAGAATGGTGAAGGTAAAGAGTACGGTGTGACTCTCACTGAGACTGGCGTGTTCTGTAGCTGTCCTGATGCCCTCTATCGCGGGGTGACGTGCAAGCATGCCACCGTCTTGGCGCTCTCAGTTCTGCGCTCCTCTTCATCAGACAAGGCCGCAGCGTAGGGGAGGGCACGAGGATGTATCAACCAGCACTCCGACCCGATCAGGTGCGCGCCCTCTATTATCTCAAACAGCAGCGACGACGCCCCATGACCAACTTGCTGCGAGAGGCGGTGGATCAATATCTGCAAGCCCACGGCACGCCCCCAGGGGTGATGCAGGAGAGGGAAGAGAGCGAGAAGAGGGAAAAGAAATAAAGATACAGTGGCCCGGAGTCGCCTCCGGGCCGTTCAGGAACTGTCACGGAAAGGAACGATACCTCATGGCTGTCAAAGTCAAACAGCATAAAGGCAAATGGTGGGTTTTCATTGACCACAAAGGCAAGCGCAAGGCCAAGTGTATTGGCACCAGCAAGCGCGCGGCCGATCTGGTGGCCGAGAAGATCCAAGCGAGGATTTCTCTTGGCCAATTTGAGATTGTGGAAGAGGAGAAAAAGTCCGTCCTCTTTGCTGACTATGCAGCAGAGTGGTTCAAGACCTATGCAGCGGTGCGCTGTAAACCGTCAACCGTCGAAGATTATGAACGAGCCTATACACTCCACCTACGCCCTGTGTTCGGCACGAAGCACCTGCAAGACGTGACCCGAGAACAGGTCAAGCGGTTTATTGCGGAGAAGCTAGAGAGCGGCCTCTCTCGGTCTCGGGTCATGGTGCTCCTGACCGTGCTCAATGCGGTACTTAACAGTGCCGTGGAAGACGGGCATCTCGTCGCGAATCCTGCCTCTCGTCTGGGGCACGTGATGAAGATGAAAAAGGGACCACTTAAAGAGATCCACCCGTTCACCAGGGAGGAGCTGGCCCTATTCTTAGTGACCGTGCAGGAGCACTTCCCCGCTTCCTATTCGCTCTTCCTCCTCCTGGCTCGCACCGGCATGCGATTTGGGGAAACGTTGGCCCTCAAGTGGCAGGACGTTGACTTTCACGGGGGTTTTATTGAAGTACGCCGGAGCTGGCGCAGGAAACGGCTCAGTACACCGAAGTCCGGCAAAGGGCGGCGTGTGGATATGAGCCGACAACTGAAAGAGACCTTACTCGCACTCTTCGAGACTCGCAAAGAGGAGGCATGGCGAAAAGGATGGGTGCAAGTGCCGGAGTGGGTGTTTTGCAACAATGAGGGTCATTTGCTGTGGGAGAGCGCGGTGCGTACCGGCATTTTTTATCCAGCACTCCACCGGAGCGGGTTACGGCGTATCCGGATCCACGATCTCCGCCATACATTCGCCTCGCTACTGATCCAACAGGGGGAATCGCTCGTCTATGTGAAGGAGCAACTCGGACATCACAGTATTAAGATCACGGTAGACACCACCGGGCATCTCGTGCCCGGTGGCAACCGGCAGGCGGTGGACCGGCTGGATGATCCTCGGGAACCAACCTCAGCGGCAACCATCCACAACCCAGACGCAACCGCTCTGACAACCCCGACTGCTGCTATTTCGGAAGTGGTTGTTAGCTCTGGGAATTTTTCTCGGCCTGATTCTCCTACTGCCGAAACGGCCCATCGCGCAGTTCTAAGAACGCTCTGAACCCTTTTTCCATCAGCACGCCCATGAGCTTGCGCTTTTCCTCGATTTGCGAAGCGTCGATCACCAGGGCATCATTGGCCCGGTGCAGTTCCATCGCGTTCTTGAATCCCATCATCTCGTACGCCGCCTTGATGCTGCGTTTGGTCAATTGCACGGCGTAGGCGGGAACTTGGGCAATCCGGTGGGCGATACGCAGAGCTTCGGGCAGCAATTGGTCTTGTGGCACGACCTTACTGACCAGCCCGAGTTTCAGCGCTTCTTCGGCGCCAATGGTATCACCACTGTAATAGAGGTAGTGCATCGCCTTGCTGTTGTTGGCGAAGTAGGGCAAGAGCAGCAGTGGTGAGAGGGCGAAGTGACGGATTTCGGGCTCGCCGAATGTGGCGTTGTCCGCGGCCAGTGTGATATCGCAGATCAAGGCCAGGTTCGAGCCGGCTGCCACGGCATGGCCGTTGACCGCGGCGATCACCGGCTGGCGCAGATTCCAGATGCGCATCAAGGTGTCGAAGTTGAGCTTGATGTGACGATTCCAGTCAGCCTCGTCCTGTGGCGCATCGGTCTTCAGTGCCTGTGGGTGCAGGTCGAAGCCGGTAGAGAATGCCTGCCGGCCCGCGCCGGTGAGCAGGACCACGCGGATGTCTTTATTGGCGTCGATGCCATCCAGGACATCGCGCAGTTCGGCCAGGAGTCCCTGCGACAGGGCGTTGTGCTTCTCCGGCCGATTGAGGGTGATAGTGGCAACTCCATCGCTCTGCGCGGACAGCAGGTAATCGTAGGCCATTGGTGTTCTCCTTACTCTAGGGGTGACCGCAGTCAGGGGTTTGCCTCGTCAGGTTTTTCGTACACCCGCACCTGGATGATCTGCCGGCATACCGGGCAGGGAACGTCCTTGATCACCGGGAAAGAGGTGAAGTTATTGCGGATGTGTTTGATATGAGTAGCCAGGGTTTTTTCGCAGCAGGGTTTCAACGTCGTCTTCACCATAACAGTGGAACTCCAAATTTATCAATCCTCCGAGAGATAATTGGGAGAGGTTGCATTCCTGCACTAACGACCCCTCCCAGGGAAGTCAAGGCAGCGGTTCGTTTGGTACTGTCCGAATTAGGACACTCAGGGGCTGAAATTAGGACACCGCTGAACTGTTGACATTTTCCTCATTGCTGAGCTACCACATTAGGCGTGAAAAGGACATGGCTTCTCGCCATTCAGCGGACCGGCGTAGCGGGCGCAGCGTATGCTCTCGGAGTTCTTCTGGTTTGGGACCCGCAACATGAACTATGGTTACGTATCCTTGTGGGATGTGGGGTCATGGTCCTGACCTTGGGAATCGAATATTTTGCCAATATCCGTCCTGCGAAGCATTGGGAAGATGCTTATCCTGTGATCTTGGCGCAGTTGGCGGCACCCTTGCTAGAGTTTCTAAAATCCAATTGCCAGGTTGTTCCTCGGCTCAATATTTTAGTCCCCAGGAGAACCTACCGCTGGCTGTGGATACGACGTTACTTTGTCATATGGTGGTCAGCAGGCATGGAGAATCAGCCCGATGTCAATATCGTCTTCTCGATTACTAGTACTACTTTGTCAGAGTCGGTAAATCTGCGATAACCTACGAGAATGAGCATCAAGAACACGAAGCCGGAGCGGTTGCCTCAGGCCCCACGCGCGCCGCTGCCGGAGCTGGCCGAGTTTCTGGCTCCGTTGCGGGTGCA
>JBGPOI010000420.1:0-4675 GCA_041487975.1 Binatia bacterium
CTCCATTTGCTCACCCGCTGCCATACGTGCAGCGGCCATGTTATTTTGTACATTATGGAACGACACCCGTTGCACCAACACCCGCTGCGCACGCTCTTCACGGCCACCGGCGCACGCAGCCGGCGCGCGTCCTCGTGGGATAGGCGCGGCGGCAACCGGGACTTCTTCGTCGTCGGCCCGGGTGAGACCGTTACCCTGCTTGAGCACGATGGCCCGGGGTGCATTACCCACCTCTACTGCGCCCTTGCCTTCCCGGAGCTGACGGACTACCGCGATGCCATCCTGCGCTGCTATTGGGACGGTGAGGCGACCCCCTCTGTCGAGGTGCCTCTGGGCGACTTCTTTATTGTGGTGCACGCACGCATCCGGTTGGTGCGCAGTGCGCTGACCGCGGTCAACCCGGGCTTCGGCTCTTCCCACGGCTTGCACGCCTACTTCCCCATGCCGTTCGCCACCGGCGCGCGCATCACCCTCGAGCATCGCGGCGATCGGCCGCTGGGCGGAGCGCTCCCCGCGCTCTGGTATCACATCGATTACGAGACCTACGACCGGCCGCTGCCCGACGACGCGCTGCGCTTCCACGCGCAGTGGCGGCAGGAGAAGCCCACCGTGGCGGTCGGACCGCACCCGAACGTACAATTGCACAGGGGAATGAACCTTGATGGGGCGCACAACTACGTCGCGCTCGATGCCGTCGGCGCCGGCCAGATGGTTGGGCTGCTGCTCGAAATCAATAATGTCGCTGGCGGTTGGTACGGCGAGGGAGATGATATGGTTTTTGTCGATGGCGAGTCTTGGCCTCCCTCGATCCACGGTACGGGCACGGAAGAGATCTTCGGCGCCGGAGCCTGCCCCACAGACGAGTACGCCGGCCCGTATCACGGGTTCCATCTCATCGAGTCCCCGGACTACGCCGGCCTCGTCGGTGCCTATCGCTGGTTCGTCCACGATCCCATCCGCTTCACGCGCGCGCTGCGCTGGACCGTCGAGCACGGCCATGCCAATAACTTCGCCAACGAGTACGCCTCGGTGGCGTACTGGTATCAGAGCGAGCCCCACGCGCCTTTTCCCGCGCTGCCCGCGCGTGACGCGCTGCGGCCGCCACTGCCAGCGGTCTACGAGGAAGCGCGCGCGGCGTTCTTCGCGGCCGCCCGCGAGGCGCTGAAGACGTTGCCGAGCCCGGAGGTGTACCGCGTCGCCGGCATTGGCGAACTCTTCTACGCCGGCCGTTTCGCCGAAACCCTGCAGCGCCTGCGCGCCGGCTGAGTTGCTGGCCCGCCGCTCGCTTGACCGTCTCGCGGCAGCATGGTAAGGCCCGGCTGGTGCACTTTCGTGCTGTGGTTCCGATCGCCAAATTCTCCTTCGCGATCGTTTATTTCTGCCCCTCCCCAGTTCCGACTTAACCACTCCAGACGTACAGGTTGAATGCCAATCCACGTTGCTGTAGGTTGCTCCTCCACATCGCCGGTACGAAACCGACGGTCGCAAGAGAGTCGACAATGGCATGTCGTACGCACAAGGACGCCTGGTTCGTCACAGAGACTGAAGTCGCGATCAATAACGACCTCACTTCCTGTTCGTGGAGCACAAAGTGAGCGCCTCTCCTACGCCGTCGCAAACGCCCCCACCTAGTTCCTCCTCGCGCCTGGCGCGGCTCCCGTTTTTCTACGGCTGGGTGGTCGTTGCCATCGCGTTTGTCACCATGGGCGTCGGTGTTAACACGCGCACCGCCTTCTCCTTGTTGTTTCCTCCCATCCTGGCAGAGTTCGGCTGGGACCGCGGCAGGACCGCGGCGGCCTTCTCCATCGGCTTCATCGCCGCTATCGCCTATGCGCCGGTGATCGGCATGTCGATGGACCGTTTCGGACCACGTGTCGTGATTCCTCTTGGCGCCGTCCTGGTCAGCGCGGGAATGATCCTGGCCACGTTCATCACGCAGCCGTGGCATCTCGATCTCACGCTCGGGGTCTTGGTCGGCGGCGGCACGATCTTCCTGAGTTACATGGGTCACTCGCTGTTCTTGCCGTATTGGTTTGCGCGCCGGCGTGGGCTGGCCCTCGGCATTGCCTTCTCCGGCGTTGGGGTGGGATCGATTATCCTCTTTCCCTGGCTGCAAGGGTTGATCAACCGGGTGGGTTGGCGTGAGGCCTGTTGGGTTATGGCCGTGTTACTGTTGGTGATAGTGCTGCCCCCGAACATCCTGCTGCAACGTCGCCGTCCAGAAGATCTCGGATTAACACCCGACGGAGAGTGCACCTCAGCCCTGTCACTCCAGACGCGGATGCATGCAGACAATGTGGTCGATCACGCCTGGGCTGCAACCGATTGGACTCTCGCGCTGGCGATGAGAACGACACGCTTCTGGTGGTTATTTCTGGCCTCCGGCAGCTGCCTGTACACCTGGTATGCCGTGCAAGTCCATCAGACCAAGTATCTTGGCGAGATCGGCTTTGCTCCAGGGATCGCGGCCTACGCGCTCGGCTTGGTGGGACTCACCGGCAGTGTCGGTCAAATTGCGCTGGGCTACCTCTCGGATCGGATTGGGCGGGAATGGGTCTGGACTATCAGTGCTTTGGGCTTCGCGCTGTGTTACGCGCTGCTCTTGGCGATGCAACAGCACCCTACAGTGGTGTTGCTGTATCTGATGGTCGCCGCGCAGGGGTTGTTAGGGTACGGCTTCGCCTCGGTGTCCAGTGCGATACAGATGGAACTCTTTCAGGGCAAACACTACGGCGCGATCGTCGGTGTGCTCAGCATGGCGGCCAGCCTTGGCGCGGGGTTGGGGCCGTGGGTAACCGGCGCTCTCTACGATCGGACGGGGAGCTATACGTTGTCCTTCTGGTTGGCCATCGTGCTGAGTCTATTTTCGATCGTGTGCATCTGGCTAGCGGCTCCGCGCAAAGTGCGGGTTGTGGCCGGCCAGGTCGCGCGTCTGCACGCGCAGCGGCGCAGTCAAGGCCAAGAACAGACCGCTTAATATCAATGCGCTGTTCATCTGGTCCATTTTGGCTTAGTTGAATTGCGATTCGCTATAAGCCGGGCGGAGCCTTTCCGCTTCACGCCAGCTTCTGGGCAATCTCCGCGTAGCGATCAAGAAACGGCAGGATGTCCTCGCGGCCCGCCGTCGGCGCGCGCACCACCGTCCGTACCGCTCCTAGCGCGCGATACCGCTCCAACCGCTCCAGGCTCGCCGCATGCACACAGAAGAAGGAAATGGGGATACTCGCGGGGTCCCGCCCCGCCGCGCGGGCACGTTCGTGCAGGTCGGCAAGAGCCGCCGGCATGTCGTGGATCGCAGTCTCGACTGGAATCCACCCATCGCACAAGTCGATCACACGCTGCCGGCCGAGGGCGGAGCTGAGGCTGCCCAACAGAATAGGCGGATGAGGTTTAGTGAGAGGTTTGGGGTGCGACCAAATACGGTCAAAATTGACAAACTCGCCGTGATACGATGCCTCCTCCTCTGTCCACATCTGCTTCATCGCTTCGATTCGTTCGGTGAACACCTTCCAGCGTTTCCGAGGCGGGGTTCCGTGATTAGCCATCTCCTCTTTGTTCCATCCCGCGCCAACGCCAAAAATGAACCGGCCATTCGAGATCCGGTCGAGCGAGGCGACCTGCTTGGCTTGCACGATCGGATCGTGCTCCACTATCAGTGAGATGCCTGTACCCAGCTTCAGTGTCTTCGTCACCGCCGCGGCTGCCGCCAGCCCGATGAACGGGTCGGACATATGGACATATTCCTCGGGCAACTCCCCGCCGCCCGGATAGGGAGACTCTCGACTCGCCGGGATATGGGTATGCTCGGGTAACCAGAGCGACTCAAATCCGCGCGCCTCACATGCCCGCGCCAGTTCATCAGCGGGCATGGTATACTCGGTATTAAAGCTGAAGATCCCTAACTTCATCGCCATTCCTCCTGTGTTCCGCCAGACGAAGAATCCCTTCTCCTTATGAATATCCCCCGGCAGTTGCAACCCCGTACTCGCGCCACCCTGAGATGGGGATCAGCCAATATTGAACAGGGGCGTGGCATGCGGAAAGTCGGGTCCAGCGCCCGTCCCGCAGCCGGGCATTCCAGCTCGTGTGATCGAGACGCCTGTGGATGCAAACTTATCTCTTGACCAAGCAGGGGAATAACCGCTAGCGTTTGCCTGAGATCGCCGCGCGTCACCGGCAAAAGACGCTGGTGCGGCAAAAGAACAACAGGAGGGCAAGATGAGTATCTTTCGTATGTACACTGGTACTGATGGGCAGTCGCACCTGGAGGAGCAGACGATCAGCGCGCATCCGATTCTGGCGGAAGCGCGGTCTGCCGTGCATATCCAGTTCCAGGAGATTGCTGCCGGAACCTTCGTGGATTGGCATCCTGCGCCACGACGTCAGTACGTCATTGTACTCGCTGGTCAGCTCGAACTCGGCTTCAAAGATGGAACCACGCGGCGTCTGCACCCGGGAGATGCGACGCTGGCGGAGGACACGACAGGGTCAGGACACACCACTCGGGTAGTGAGTGCAACGCCTGCGATCGCTGCCATCGTTCCACTGGCGAATTGACCTGAGAGGATAGAGAACAAATGAAAATCACACGCGTTTACACCGGACCGGACAATCGCTCCCATTTTGAAGATAGAGAAATCCCCCTGAAAGACGGCGGCAAAGGTGGCTTCATGTC
>JBGPOI010000421.1:0-4673 GCA_041487975.1 Binatia bacterium
CAAGAGACGCAGGCGACAGGCGAAGAAAATTCGACCTTGAGAAGGAGACAAAGCAGCCCGGTTAGTTTGCCTTTTATGTCAACTTCGCTATATCCGAGCCTACAAAGGGCATAGGTGGTGGGAGAGCAGCAGAGGGTCAGAGCTTTCACTTCACCCCGCCCCGCCGCGAGAGGCGATACACTGTCGTACCGCCCCTCGTCACGGCGTTGGTCGCGCGCGTAGGCCTCTGCCCGCTGGTCGTGCAGGCCGCAGGGCGCTGCCCCTTCAATGAGGGAGGTGCACCTTCCGCGCGCAGTTGTCCATCAGGCGGTTCTGCTTGGCGGTGATGAGTCCAGCGCTCTGCAGCGCATCGGCAAGATTCCCCGCACAGGTCCGAAATTGCGCGTCTGTGCTTACAGTAGCCAAACAGTCGGCGATTCGCTGCGCGACGCTACAGCCGACGTTGTCCGCCGTGTTGGCGACACTGGTTTTGCAGGTACCGATGAGGACCTCCGCGCCCAGACCGGTGGTACCAGGGCACTGATCGTTACTGTTACGCACCCCGTCATGGTCCGTGTCGTCCGCTCGAACCAACGGGGTAATTGCGAGACTCCCCATCATGGCTATCGCCACCACGCTTGCCAGCTTTCTCATTTTCATAATTGTCCCCTTTTCTCCTCGAGCCTTGTCCACTCAGCTCTCGCAAACTAAGAAATCGTACTTTTGCCGGGTTCGTCTCTTTAGTGCATGGAAAAGAATATCACCTCCTTCATTGTCACCAGATGGTCGGAAGAGGGGGCGAGGGTGAGCCTCCCACGGGAGTTCGCCCCGCGTCTTTGCCGGCCCGCGTCCGACGCTTCCTCACAGTCTCCGAACTGGTTGAAGCAGAACAAAGGATGATAACACACGCACCACGTTCTCCTCTTAGGTGAGCACCTCGATCCCGAATTGGCTCAGGGTGTTGGTGCTGGCCGCCGGCTTCTCCGAGGCTTGGCGGCTGGTAACCACTCGCATGGCCAGGTCCCGAGTCAGATGTTCTGCCTCGTTGGTATCTTCATAGCCAGCCAGACGGCTGTATACGGACTGACGCAGCAACGGTATTAACGGGTGTTGCACGTTGCGTCTACCCCGGCAATCTATGAGAAAGCCGGTTGCAGTTTCGGTTAATCCTAGGGCATCGTCTACCTCGCAACACACCACAAGCCCGGCAGGCAAGGCAAGGGTAGCACCGTGAAACTCCCTCGTGCCGTCCCCCTCTGCCGCAGGCACTTTACAGTCCATACAGTGCCGCTCGTCCAGCACCGTCCGGAGCCACTCCGCCACGGACTCGTCTGCAGCCATGCATACTTCCCCCCTCAGAGACTCTATCGGCTAGATCCATCCTTATCTTAAAGATGTAGCTCAGGAGCAATGGAGCCGGAGTCGCACTATTACGTGGTGTACTGCCCGTAGAGTTGTGGCGCGAGCCGCGCTCGGTCGTCGCGGGATTTGCTGGTACACGTCTATCCTGTACGCTGAAGCTTGTGAGTAAAGGAGCGAGTATGCCACCGAGAAAAGTCGTCAACATCTCTCCACCACCCGTCGTCGTCCGCAAAAAGAAAATACACCAAACTCCAAACGGGGCGCCTCTCAAGAACGCAGAGGCCCCACTGTCAGTTACGCCTGCTCAACGTCCCACACCCACACCCGCCGCAAAGCCGTCTCCCCCGTTGCCACGACCGGCTCGCTCCGTGACTTCACCAGCCCAGGCCCAGCCACAGCCAGTTGCGCCAGGGTCGGAGGCTACTCCCACGCAGCCTAACCACCGGCAGCGTGAGGCCCAGGCACAGCGGGAACTCCTAGAAGTGTTGCGCGCCCGCTGGCCCCTCGCATTCCCACAAGCCCCGCATTTGATAAGACCGCTCATGCGGGGCATCCACCAAGAGATTGCCAAGCTCCTGCCCGGCACTTCCCTCTCGCGTCTCAAGCGCACGATAGTCCTGTTTCAACGCCTGAGTGGTGACGCCTATTGGCAGGCAGTCCTGAACGGCGGCCCTCGCTATGCCCTGGACGGTTCTCCCTGTGGGGAGGTGCTCCCGCAAGAACAGGAGCACGCACGACAAACTCTGGCTCGCGGGAAGAAGCAGCAGGCAGCCGAAAGGCAAGCGACACCCAGATGATCCTGGACTATGCAGGGACCGCTACCGCCATCGGCGCAGGGATTGGCGTCCTGCTTGGTGGTGCGGTTGGTTACTGGCTCGCCGGAGAAGCACCCCCGGCGGCTCAGGCTGCGGCAGCAGCGCCTGCGGCAGCGCGGCCGACACCGTCGACTTCGCCGGCGCCAGCGGCGGCGCCAGCGCCAACCGAGTCGAAGAAGATCGTTCTGCGTGGCATCAACTTCGACTTCGATAAGTCCAACATCAAGCGCGAGTTCGTGCCAGTGTTGGATGAAGCGGCACAGATTCTGAAGGACAACCCTAGCGTAAAAGTCACGATCGAGGGGCATACAGACTCGAAAGGGACCGACGCGTACAACCAAAAACTCTCTGAACGCCGGGCTCAGGCAGTGAAGCATTATCTGGTGTCAAAGGGAGTCATGGCCGACCGCCTCGATACCGTGGGCAAAGGCGAGAAGGAACCGGTTGCACCCAATACGACCCCTAACGGGAAGGACAATCCCGAAGGGCGAGCGATGAATCGACGGGCGGAACTGAAAGTTCACTAGGACTTCTCCATTCATGGGGGGCAGACACGGGTCGCGTACGGAGCTGCCCCCTTTCTCTACCACCTCGCTCGGATAGAAAAGACAGCGCCTTAGAAGGGCGATCGCCCCTTTGGGGCGACGAGGCACTTGTCTGTGATGTATAGGCCGCCGCGCATATGGCAGGCTGCTTCGTCGAGGGCGGGGCCATTGGGGTTTGGGGCATAACACTGCCCGTTATAGAGAACGCCCCCTTGTCGCTGACATTTCCCTTCAGGGGTTTTGGGCTCTTCCGCCGTGCGTTTCACTTTTTCGGTCAACTCCTTCCACTGTTCCCGCGGGTAACTACAGGCGAATAGGCCGAGCGGAAGCATCAAGACGACGGCCAACGGGCTTTTCCTCATCCTCTTCTCCTTATTGCATCCTCTCTCATCATCCTCAGCGGCTACTTGTGTAGCTCCGCCGCCGCAAAGACCTCGGCAATAAGGGTTTGCGCTTCCTCTTGGATTTGTCGGAGATGGGCTGCGTCGCGAAAGCTCTCGGCGTAAATCTTGTATACGTCCTCCGTGCCGGAAGGGCGCGCAGCAAACCAGCCGTTTTTGGTGATGACCTTGAGCCCACCAATCGCGCCGCCATTGCCCGGCGCTTTCGTCAGCATGGCCTCGATCTTCTCGCCCGCCAGCTCGGACGCGTGAATCTGCTGCGGCGAGAGTTTTTGCAGGACGGCCTTTTGCTCCGGCGTCGCGGGTGCGTCAATCCGCGCGTAGACGGGGTCGCCAAATTCGCGCGTGAGGTCACGGTACAGTTCTCCGGGATCACGCCCAGTTTTTGCCGTCATCTCTGCCGCCAGCAGGCCCAGGAGAATGCCATCCTTGTCGGTGCTCCACACGGTCCCGTCGCGACGGAGAAACGAGGCGCCCGCACTCTCTTCGCCGCCGAAGCCGAGCGATCCGTCCAGCAGGCCATCCACGAACCATTTAAACCCCACCGGCACCTCGACCAGGCGCCGACCGAGGCGGGCAGCTACACGGTCGATCATACTGCTGCTCACCAAGGTTTTGCCCACGGCCGCATCGGCTCGCCAACCAGCACGATGATGGAAAAGATAGGAGATCGCCACCGCCAAGTAGTGATTCGGATTCAGGAGCCCAGCACTGCGGGTGACAATCCCGTGCCGGTCGGTGTCGGTGTCGTTGGCGAAGGCGATGTCAAAGCGCTCGCGCAAGGCGATGAGTCCGGCCATCGCATAGGGCGATGAGCAGTCCATGCGGATCTTCCCGTCCCAATCCACGGTCATGAAGCGGAAGGTCGGATCGATAGCGTCGTTGACCACTGTCACATTGCAGCCATAACGCTCGATGATGGGACCCCAGTAGGCCACGCCGGCACCACCTAGTGGATCCACCCCGACGTTGAGTTTCGCCGCGCGAATCACGTCCATGTCCAGTGCCGCTCCGAGGTCATTCACGTACGAGCCGATGTAGTCGTGGCGGTGGGTAGTGGCGGCAGAACGAGCTCGTTCGTAAAGGATGCGAGAAACACCGCGCAAGCCGTCAGCCAGCAAAGCGTTCGCGCGCTCCTCAATCCAGCGGGTGACGTGAGTGTCGGCCGGACCGCCGTGCGGCGGATTGTACTTAAAGCCACCGTCCTCGGGCGGGTTATGTGAAGGAGTGATGACAATACCATCGGCGAGACCGGTCTTACGGCCGCGATTGTAGGTCAGGATCGCATGGGATACGACCGGGGTCGGCGTGTAGCCCGCGTCGCGGTCCACCATCACCTCAACGTCGTTTGCCGCCAGCACTTCGAGGGCGCTGGCAAAGGCGGGTTCAGAAAGTGCGTGCGTATCCATACCAAGAAAGAGCGGACCGTTGATGTCGTGTTGCCGCCGGTACAAACAGATAGCCTGACTAATGGCGAGAATGTGGGCCTCGTTGAAGGCATGCTTGAAGGCGCTCCCTCGGTGTCCGGACGTACCGAATGCCACCTGGTGAGCGCGGACGGTCGGGTCTGG
>JBGPOI010000422.1:0-4656 GCA_041487975.1 Binatia bacterium
GGCAACCGGCATCTCGGCCTTGGAAGACATTGCCGAGTTTTTCACCTCTATGCAGCGTATGTTTACCGACTTTGGCGATCGTTTCGGCAGAGTGAAGACGCTGCTGGCCAGCACAGAGACCGCTTTTCTTCTCGTGACCAGCCCGGAGGAGGAAGTGCTAGGAGAAGCTGAGGAGTTTCGCCTTGGCCTGGAACGTCTAGGGGTAGCGCTGAAGGGTGTGGTTGTGAATCGGATGCATGAGCCGTGGCGAGGCCAACTCCCGCAGCGTCAAGGCTTGGCGGCACTGGTCGAGCGCGTGCGTCCGACGTTACACCTCACAACTAGAGACAGTACCCAGCTGCACTGGCTGGGGCAAAATTTCCTCGCCTATCAGACCCGGGCTCGTGGCGAAGAACGACGAGTGGAGCACTTCTCGCGAAGCTTCCCTGCGGACGTATCGCTTGTACGCGTCCCTATGCTTCCCGCGTTTCCCGCCGACCTCGGTGGCTTGGCGGCATTGCATCAATACCTGTGCGGGGAAGCCCAGCGCAGGGCGTCACGCCGTATGAAGAGATCCCCAGCGTAATCCCAACTCACTTTTCATCCCCTGCCGGCTATCTGCGGGTCTCCCACGGTTCTGGCTTGAGCTGGACCGGGCGACCAAAACTTATCTGCCCTTTATCGATGCGCAGGGAGAAACCACAGTCAGGGTTGTTACAAACCCACAGTTTGAAAGGAATATCGTTGCCTTGCGGTCCATAGTCAGACAACGGTAGGAGCACCCCTTTGTGGCAGCGCTGGCATTGAGGCCACTCCTTCTGAGCCATAAGTACCCTCCTCTCTTCCCCAGTATAGAGCGAAAAATTTTTGAAAGAAGAGGGAAGGGGCAAGAAAGCGCGGCCATCCGACCTCGCTTAGGCGGTTGCGATCCTGAGATCCCGAGCCTGGGTAGAGTACGGTTCGGGGAGCGCACACCGCGACGCCTGCACCCACAATCCTTCAAGGTTGTAAAACTGGCGAACGGTTTCGTAAAAGATGTGGATCACCACGTCGCCAAAGTCCAGTAGCACCCATTGTCCGTGGGTGAATCCTTCGATCGCCAGAGGCTTCACCCCAACTGCGGCCATGGCTTCTTCGATTGCTCGACAAATACTTTGCACCTGGACGTCAGAACGTCCGGTGCAAATAACAAAGTAGTCGGCGACCGAGGTTAAAGCGCCGACCTGGAGAACGACAAGATCGTAAGCCTTCTTATCAAGCGCAGCTTGGGCACACCGCAGGGCTCTTTCCCAACTTTTGTCCAACTTCAACGCGCTACCCCCTCCAATTGATACAGGGCGTGGTGGTTAATGTAGGCTTCTACGGCTGGCGGAACCAGGTATCGTACAGACTTGCCCTGGCGCACCTTGCCACGAATGGTTGAGGCCGCGATATCGAGGCCTGCAATCTCATGCAGGATAAGGGAGTGACCTGAAGTGTGTCGGTGCACGTTCGTGGCTGGATCGTACCAAAAGAGCGTCTTCAGAGCAACGGGAAGAAGCTGATCCGGTAAGGGTGTGGGTACGCCCGGGCGCGAGGTCACCAGCAGGTCGCAGAGCGTGGGAATAAAAGCGTAGTCTTTCCAGGTCGCCAGCTCACGAAATGCGTCGATACCAACGATGAAAAGCAAGGAAGCCGGCCGGAAGGCGGCAAGAAAGTGACGAATGGTGTCTACCGAGTAGGACATACCCGGCCGCTCCAACTCTACCGTCGAAGCTGAGAAGCAGGGGTTGTCTGCCACAGCCAGTTCGACCATTCTCAGGCGGTGCGTGGCCGGGGCGAGGTCGCTGCCACCTTTGTGGGGAGGATGGGCGGCAGGCACGAAGTAGACGCGGTCGAGCGCAAACGTTTCACGCACCTCCTCAGCACTGCGTAGATGTCCGAAGTGGATGGGGTTAAAAGTGCCACCGAACAAACCTATTCTCAGCCTACGGCAATCAGGTGGTGTTCCCACTGTACTGCTTCTCTGCTCTTTCCTTTTTCGTTTTTTCCCCTTTTTCCCTTTTCCCCCTCAGCTATTCCCGCACCTGCCCGCTGCCATAAATCACATATTTGTACGTAGTCAGTTCACGTAACCCCATCGGACCGCGGGCGTGCAGTCGGTTGGTCGAGATCCCCACTTCGGCGCCGAATCCGAACTCATACCCATCGGTGAACCGGGTTGAGGCATTGGCATAGACCGTCGCCGAATCGACCTCGCGCAAAAACCGGCGGACATGGGAGTAGTCCTCACTCACGATCGCGTCGGCCAGGCTGGAGCCGTTAGTGTTGATAAAGTCGATTGCCTCGTCGAGCGAGCCGACAATTTTGATCGCCAAGATCAGGTCGAGATACTCCGTCCGCCAGTCTTCCTCGGTCGCCGCCTTGATGCGAGGCGCTAAGCGACGGGTCCGTTCACAGCCTCTGACTTCGACACCAGCCTTCTCCAGGTCGGCAATAAACGCGGGGAGGAACTGCGGGGCTACGTCTTCGTGCACCAACAGATTCTCCATGGCGTTACACACCCAAGGTCGTTGAACTTTGGCGTTGAAGCAGATACGCGCCGCCTTCTCCAGGTCAGCCGTTGCATCGACATAGGTGTGACAGATCCCAGAGAAATGTTGAATCACCGGGATCGCCGAGCGTTCGCTGACCGCGCGAATGAGTTCTTCCCCGCCACGCGGAATGATGACATCGACATAGCGATCCTGTTGGAGCAGCAGAGCAACCGCTTGTCGGTCAGTAGAACGGACAAACTGAATCGCCGCTTCGGGTAGGCCGGTAGCAACCGACGCGGCGGTTAGGACATCGACGATCGCGGCGTTGGTGCGAAACGCTTCAGAGCCGCCTTTGAGGATCACCGCATTGCCTGCCTTCAGACACAACCCGGCGGCATCGGCAGTGACATTGGGCCGTGACTCATAAATCACGCCGACCACCCCTAACGGCACGCGCACCTGGCCGATCTCCAGCCCGTTGGGTCGGCGCCACATGGCAATCGTTTCACCGACCGGATCGGGCAAATCGGCGATGAGTTCCAATCCTTTGGCCATGGCATCGATCCGCACCTCGGTCAGAGTCAGCCGATCAAGCATCGCCGCGGACAGACCATTTTTCCGTCCGACTTCGAGGTCCTGCAGGTTCGCCGCCAGCAAGACACCATTCTCCTGGCGTAGCCGGGCCGCGGCCTGGAGGAGCGCCTGGTTTTTTGCCGGGGTTGAGGTGTTGGCCAAGGCGCGAGCGGCTTTTTTCGCCGCCTGCCCCATCTGGACAACCATGCGTTCAAGGTCCATGCGATCCTCCTCAGAGCAATGCCAAGTCGTCACGATGAATAACTTCGTCACTCACTTTATAGCCCAGGATTTGCTCGATCTGACTGGTGCGCGCCCCTTTGATCCGCTCCAGGTCAGTCGAGTTGTAGTTCGCCAACCCACGGGCAAACTCGCGCCCACTGGGATCGAGACACGTTACACATTCTCCTTCGCTAAACATGCCTCGCACCTCACGCACGCCTGGGGGCAAGAGGCTGCTCCCACGTCCACAGATCGCGGCGCAGGCCCCGGCATCGACCACGAGCGTGCCAGCAGGTTTGAGGGTGTAAGCGATCCAGTGCTTGCGGTTGGCAAGTCGGTCCGCCAAGGCCAGAAAGAGGGTACCGGTCTCTCTTGTCGGGTCGAAAACCATTGCCAGACTCTGCTCCCATCGCCCATCGGCAATGACCGTGGGGATACCCGAGAGCGCGGCTTTATGGGCAGCTTGGAGTTTCGCGGCCATGCCGCCTCGTCCCAGTGGACCGGCCTCTCCGACACTGCAGACCAAGCCCTCGGTCCCATTCTCAACCAGAGCAATAAGCCGGGCATCACTGCTAGTGCGCGGGTCTCGATCGTAGAGCCCTTCAACGTCGCTCAGGATCACCAGCAGATCAGCTTCTACCAACACGGCCACCAAGGCTGAGAGATTATCATTGTCGCCGAACTGGATCTCTTCGACCGCTACGGTGTCATTCTCGTTGACGATAGGAATGACCTCAGCTTCGAGGAGCGTGAGCATGGTATGCTTGGCATTGAGGTAGCGCCGCCGGTTTGCCAGGTCATCGTGAGTCAGCAGCACTTGAGCGACGCGGATATCATGCACGGAAAAATATTTCTCATACAGAGCCATGAGCGCGATTTGCCCGACTGCGGCTGCCGCCTGTTTGGCCGGGATCGTTCTGGGGCGCCCTTTCATACCCAGTCGTCTCATGCCTGCAGCCACTGCGCCTGAAGTCACCACTACAACTTCTTTGTTAGCAGAACGCAGCGTTGCCAGCTCTCGGGCAAGATGAGCCACGCGCTCGCTCCTCACTCCGTCCGCGCTCGAAAGGAGGCTACTACCGACTTTGACGACCACGCGGCGGGTACGGCCGAGAATCCGGGCCTTGTGAGCGAGCTGTGCACCTACAGTCATTGTTCCTGCTCTCTGCTCTTTTCCTCGACGGTCTCGGTCTTGCGAGCCTCAAGAATATGCACGATCTGCCAGAGCAGCTCTTTCATTCCTTCACCAGTGACCGCTGAGACTGCCATCAGAGTAACGCCGCGACGGGTCAAGGCCTCCTCGATCTCGGGGAGACGCGCGCGGGCCGTCGGTAAGTCGAGTTTGGTGATCACCGTCAACTGCGGA